>RFGQ01000155.1 GCA_003695865.1 Gemmatimonadota bacterium
CCTCATCGCGTTCGCGGCCAACCCCGCGTCGGCGCAGATGATGAAGATGGCCGAGGACGCGCACGAGGCGGAGTTCACCGCCACCGTGGTCGACCTGTCCTGCAAGGTCGTGTACGGGCTCACCGGTGAGGATCACCGGATGTGTTCGCAGGTCTGCGCCGACAACGGCATCCCGCTCGGGCTCCTCTCGGAGGACGGCCAGTTCTACCTGCCCGTGTCGGACGCCATGCCGGGGAAGGGCGCCAACGAGACGCTCAAGCCCCACGCCGAGCACAAGGTGCGCGTCAAGGGCAAGGTGATCGAGCGCGCCGGCATGAACACGATCATCATCGAGTCCATCGAGATGGCCGACTGAGTTCATGATTCAGGTGTCTGCTTTGCGCCTGAGCGTGCGAGGCCGGGGGTGCGCCCCCGGCCTCGCCGCGCTTGGGGCGGCCACGATCCTCGCAGCCTGCGCCGACCCCGGCCCCGGCCCGGTCGGCGAACCGCTTCCGGACGCACCGCCACCTCGGGTCGAGACCCTCGACGGCGTACGCCACGTGCACTCGCCGGGGCCCGGCGAGCGGCTGCTCGTCTACGGCGAGCCGGGCGACGTGCCGCTTCAGCTCCTCTTCCTGAACGGCCGCCCCGCCACGCCGCTCGCCGCGGGCGGGGCGATCTGGGCGGACGCCGAGGGTCTGCGGGCCGTCGTGTTCGACGACCACGGAAGGGTCGCGCGGGTCCTGCAGGGCGCCACCGAGGGCCTGCCCCCGCTCACCCAGCCCATGTTCGCGGCCGCCCGGGGTGGCGGTTTCGTGGCGATGGAGACGGACGGATCGGGGCTCTACTTCAGGGACGGCAGCGCCGTTGCCTGGCTCGACGCCGAGGGGCCCGGGCCCACGGTCGGCGACTCGGCGCTGGCTCTGGTGACGGCTCGCTCCGTGCTCGAGTTCGGCCTGGGTCCGGTGCGCTCGAGCGAGCCCCTGCTGTGGGTGCGCCGCCCCGGCGACGCCGAGCCGCGGCCCGTAGGGTCGGTCCTGCGACCGCGGGAGCCCTTCCTGGGGCAGCTCGTCAACACGGGCTGGGCCGCCGTGGATCGCGCGAGCCGTGTGTACTTCGCGTCGGCCGTCCGTCCCGAGCTGCGGGCCTTCGACCGGGACGGTGCGCCGCTCTGGATCGCCACGTGGGAACCGGATGTGGCGATCCCCGAACCCACGCTGACGCCCGCCGGCGGTTCCCTCACTCCGCGCTTCACGATCGTGCAACACGGCATCGTGGCCGGCCCCGACGGTCGGCTCTACGTGCTGGCCGCCGTCGCACCCCAGGGCAAGGCGTCGCGGCTGCTCGTCTTCGGCCCCGACGGGAGGCTCGAGCGGGCTTCCGACATTGACGGTCGTCTGGCGCTCTACGCCGACCGTGGCGGCCACGTGTACGCGCTCCCGGCCGATCGAGCCCTCAGCCGAACCGGGGCGCCGCCGAGAGCCGCCTTCCGCCCGTTCTCGCTGCCCACGCTCGACGGATCCGGCACCATCGATCTCGGGGCGTACCGCGGCCGCGTCGTGGTGGTCAATTTCTGGGCTTCCTGGTGCGGCCCCTGCCGCCGTGAGATGCCCGTCCTTGACGCGTACGCGCGCACGCTCGACCCGGCCGAAGCCGTGGTGTTGGGGCTCAACGAAGACGCGGATCCGGCCGACGGCCTGCGTTTTCTCGAAGAGATCGGAGGGGTCTCGTACCCGGTCGCGGCCGGCCACGCGGATCTGAAGGCGATCTACAACTACCGCGGGCTTCCCTACACCGTCATCCTCGACCGTAACCTGCGCGTCGTGCGCAGCATCTACGGTTTCGGCGAAGACATCGGACCGATCCGCGAAGTGGTCGAGCGGGAGGCGGCGGGCTCCGACGACGCCGAGCCGGGAACCTGACCGCTTGGCCGGGGTTTTCGGGATCCGAAAAAGTCCGTATCCTACGGTGCTTTTTCATAAACAAACGATTGCGCAACGAAGCCGGTTTCCTTACCAATGTACCGGCGTTGCCGTTTTCGTTCGTCTGAAGCTCATTCGAAAGCGAGGACCGAAAGCATGATCAACCGTCTGAAGACGTTCGCGGTGGCCGCGGCGGTCGGTGCGCTCCTGATCGTCCCGTCCGGGGCACGGGCGCAGGTCGACTTCGACCTCAGCCTCGCCGGCGGTACGGCGCTCCCCGTGGGCGACCTCGCCGACGGCTGGAAGGTCGGTGGAAACATTTCGGTCGGCGGCAGCTTCTGGATCTCCGACAACTTCGCCGTCCGTCCCGAATTCGTGCTCGACATCCTTTCGGGTGACAAGGTGGGTCAGGCCGATCAGATGCCCGACCTGAACCTCTGGCACCTGGGCGTCGTCGGCGAGCTCGCGCTCACCGAGCGTGGTGCCGACGGTCTGTCGTTCACGATCAACGGCGGCGGCGGCTACACCTGGATGGACTCGGACAAGCTCAGCGGGAACGCCGGTTCGCCGGACTTCAGCGAGTGGTACTGGCACCTGAAGGGCGGCGCCGAGGTCGGTTGGAACGCGGGCGGCGGCGTGCACGTGGGTGTGAACGCCAGCGTGATCGCCACGTTCGCCGACGACACGGACACGGCGTTCTTCCAGACCGCCAACCCCGCGTTCGTCCCGTTCAGCACCGCGGTCTCCCTGCCGATCACGGGCTTCATTCGCATCTCGTTCTGATCCCAGGGAGCGGAACGCGGCCCCGCCGCCGGGGCCGACGGCCCGCGTGACACCGACGGCCGGGAACCTTCGGGTTCCCGGCCGTTTTTTCGTCCAGCGCCGGGGGCGGACCCCCCACCTTCCAGCGCCGTGGCGGCCACAGGGCCGCAGGCCTGTTCCGCCGACCAGGAGGCTTGCCCGTGGAGTTGTGGTGGGTGTTCCCCGCCAGCGTGCTGTTCTCGACGATCGCCATCTCTTCAGGGGTGTCCGGCGCCCTCTTCTTCAGTCCCTTCTTCATGCTCGTGGTCGGGCTTTCTCCGGCGCAGGCCATCGGGGCGGGCCTGCTCACCGAGGTGTTCGGGATGGGAAACGGGTTGCGTCTGTACGTGCGTCAGCGAGCGGTGGACTTCGCCACGGCGCGCTGGATCCTGGCCGCCTCGGTACCCACGGCCGGCCTGGGCGCACTCGTCGCGCACCGCATGCCGGGCGAACTCCTGAAGCTGCTGTTCGGCCTCGGTCTGCTCGGGCTGGCGGGGGCTCTGGTCGCCAACCCGGCGCGCCGGGGCGCGGCGGGCGGAGAGGCCGCAGCCGGGGCGTCCGACGCGCCGGGTCGGACGCTGCGCACCCGAGACGGCCAAACCTACCATCTTGGGGCTTGCAGCCGGGGTTCCACCGCCGCGCTTTCGGCCCTGGGGGGGTTCCTGACCGGCCTCATCAGCGCGGGGCTGCCCGAACTGAACACGACCCAGCTCGTCGTGCGCTGCCGGGTGCCACCGCGGATCGCCGTGGCCACGAGCGTCTTCACACTGGCGATCACCGCCCTGGTCGGTGCGGGCGTGCACGCACTCGCAGCTCAGCCCGCCTGGCACGTCGTGCGGTGGAGCGTCCCCGGGGTTCTGTGCGGGTCGTTTCTGGGTTCCCGCCTCTCACGCGTGCTCCCCGCCGAAGCCATGGAGATGTGGCTCGGCATCGTCTTCGCTGCCGTCGGCACGCTCGTGCTCGCGGTCCAGTGGATGCACCGGGGCTGAAGGGAACCGGGTCGCCTCGCTCACGCGTTTGGCGTGCGGACCGGAATCAGGACGCACTCACCGACGACCGCAGGACGGGGAAGTCCCATGTCACGCATAGCCAATACCGTACGGCGGACGAGCGAAGGTCTACTTCTCGGGGCTGGACTTCTGGCACTTGCGTCGTGCGGCGGAGACGGGAGCGGGCTCGGTCCCGGCGACGGAGACGACGAGTTTGCGGGTCTCAAGCTGGACTGCCAGCTCGCGTCCAATCTGCTCGCTGACGGCGGCCCGGGCCCGGAAGGCATCTACGCGCTCACCGAGCCCAAGTTCGTCGAGCCCGGCAGCCCCGAGCTCAGCTACCTACGGGACGACGATCGGGTCGTCGGACTCATCGTGAACGGCGACGTGCGCGCTTACCCGCATAACATCTTCTGGTGGCACGAGCTCGTGAACGACGTCGTCGGCGGGAGGCCGGTCGCCATTTCGTTCTGCCCGCTCACGGGCTCTGCCGTGGCGATCGATCCCGTCATCAACGGGCGCCGCGTCGAGTTCGGTATCTCCGGACTGCTGTTCGCCAACAACCTCGTGATGTTCGACCGCGAAACGGACGAGGTGTACGGGCCGCAGCTCTTCATCGAAGGACGCTGCAACGCGTTCAAGGGCATCGAGCCGTCGATGATCGAGGTCGCCGAGATGACATGGGGCCGCTGGAAGGAGCTGCATCCGGAGACCAAGGTCCTGAGCGGCGAGACCTCGTTCAACCGGCCGTACACGCAGTACCCCTACGGATCCTACGATCAGCTCACGAACAACTCGCTGCTCTTCCCGATGAGCGTCGACAACAGCCGCCCCATCAAGGAGCGCGTTCTCGGCATACGCGTCGGGGACACGGGGGGCAAGGCGTATCCGTTCGGCGAGTTGGAGAACCTCGGGCCGGTCTCGGTCGTCAACGACGTGGTCGGCGGGGATGCGATCGTGATCTTCTACGAGGCCGCCAACCGCAAGTCGGCGCACGCCTTCCACCGGACCGTCGGCGGCCAGACGCTCACGTTCGAGGTCGTCGACGGGCAGTACCGGGACGTCGAGACCGGCTCTACATGGGATTTGGCCGGTCGCGCGGTGGGCGGGCCCATGACGGGTGAGCAGCTCGACCGCGTCGACACGGCCTACACGGTCTTCTGGTTCGCCTGGCGGCACTTCCAACCCGACGCTGCGACGTTCCAGGCTTCGTGACGCGCACGACGGCCGGAAACCGCGAACGCCTCGTGCTCTGTGCGGCGGACCTCTTCCACCGCCGAGGGTTCGAGGCCGCCAGTCTCGATGAACTCCTGAACTGCACCGGCATCGCCCGGAGCAATCTGTACTATCACTTCCCGTCCAAGCTCGCCCTTGGACAGGCCGTGATCGACCACTGGCTCGATGTCTACGAGCGGGCCATCGTGGCGCCGGCGCTCGAGCACGCGGGCGAGGGTGAGGCGGCCGTCATCCGGGCACTCTTCCGGCACGCGTGCACGACTCAGGACCCGGAGCAGGGACGGGTCGGCTGCCCGGTGAGCCGCCTCTGTACCGAGCTTGCGGAGGCGGCGCCCCGGGTCAAGGAGGAAGTGCGCGCCTATTTCGTCGGGCTGGAACTGCGCCTGGCAGATGCCTTCGCGGCTGACCCATCGCGTGAGGAAGCGCGCGACACTTCCACCGCAGAGGGCACGGTGCACCAGAGGGCACGGCGCCGGGCGGCGCTTGTGGTGGCCGCGCTCGAGGGCGCCCTCACGGCCGCCGGCCTACACGGGGATCCCCGTACTCTTCTGGAAGTCGGAGACACGCTGGCCGAGGTGGTCGCGGAAGACCTGCAACACGCCTGAGGCTTGAGTTGGCGCCACCGCGGGCGGTTGGATCCGCGTGCGCATCGCAGCTCTCGACCGCACCCCCACCGCGGCTGGCTGGCTGCGCGCTCAGTCGAGCGACGCGTTCCTGGCGAGCAGGAGCAGCGCGTCGGCGGGCAGCTCCCCGACCAGGGCCTGTTCCACCGAGGGCGTCGCCCACGTCACGACCGACGGCCCACCGGGCTCTCCAGGCGCGGCTTTCGACAGCATGGGCCGCCGCGGCCGGGCGCCGTCGCTTGGAATGATGTAGTGCGAGACCACGGTCTGCTCGTCGTCGGCAGCGACGTAGCGGATCATGGCACCCCGGCGACCGTCCACGAGGCAGATTTCGGCGCCGGCGAGCCGCAGGCCGCCGAGCTGGAGGGGCCGCAGCTGCAGCCCGAGCTCGCGCACGAGGAAGCGCGCGACGACCGCCGGGTCGGACGTGTCGATGTTGTCCTCACCCACCGCACGGCGCACATAGTCCTCGACGAACTCGTCGCCCGTCGTCGCGGCGAGCGACGCCCTGGGCAAGTCGCCACTCACGCGGGAAAGCCCCCAGAACCCCGCCGCCGCGACGACGAGCATCGCGGCAATACGGACCGGCCGCCAATCGCGGACCCGGCGGACGTCGCTGCGCATAGCGACCTCGACGCCGCCCGATCCGAGCCCCGCCCGCTCGCGGGCGAGCGCGTCGAACACACGCTCGCGAACCCGCCGCGGGGCACGCGTGCGGCGCAGGCGGTCGTAAACCTCGAGAAGGCAACGGTCCTGATCGAAGTACTCCGAGCACGCCGCGCAGGCCTGCACGTGCGCACGGGCGCGCACCACGTCCGGCTCCGCCAGACGGAGCCGTTCGGGCGGCCACAGCGTCGCTCGTGCTTCGTGACAGTCCATGGGGCCTTCTTCTCCGGGCACCGGGCGCCCTTCAGGCGTCCGTACCGTTCCTCGTCGCTCCGCGAATCACCGTGCGAACCAGCAGGTCGCGGTAGCGCAGCACATCCTTCAATCCCTCGATGTCGAGCCCCAGTTCCCGGGCGGCGTCGGCATAGCTCCAGCGGCGGAACACCACGAGCCAGAGCGCGGCACGGGCCCGGTAGGGGAGAACCGCGGCCGCGCGAGCCAGCGAGGCCATGGCGAGTTCGGCGACGGCGTCGACCGGACCCAACTCCACGTCTTCGTGCACGGGCTCTGCTGCGTCGTCGCCCGCCGCCTGCAGAAACTCGCGTACCAGGCGCGCCTCAAGCCAGCGACCCGGATCACCCACCGATCCCCTCCGAAAAGCGTGGAAGGCGTGGGTGAGCGTCCAGAGCAGGAGCCCCTCTGCGGCGTCCTCGTCCCCTCCGTTCATGAAGAGCGCCCCCTGATAGAGGGTGTCGACCTCTCGCGAAGCCAGCTCTTCGAAAGTGAACGGGCTCATGTGTTCGGCTGCTCCCCCTGAGGTGCCTCCCTCGCGCTCTTCGCGCATCCTCCTGCGAAATACGACGAGGGCGCGAATGGTTCGCACGTCGACCGCCGCCGCACGAGGCGAGGGGCCCCGGTCGATGACCGGGACCCCTCTTCATCCCTGCGACACTCGCGCTAAGGTTGCACTCACGGAAGGCCCATGCGCGCAGGGACGCCTCTTCTCCTTCGAACGCCGACCACCCACCAGGGGCGGCGCCGGCGCCTCAGCTCTCCGGGTGCCACTCCTCCGTAACCGAGAACTGGTGCCCGCAGATGGTGCCCGAAGTGGTCTGGGTCATGGCCGCGGGGTCCACCACGCTCTGCACGTCGATCGAACACGCACCCTCACGCCCGTCGGCCGTCACCCACGAGAACCCACCGCGCAGGCTGGCCGTCTGGAGTCCCGTGGCGACGTCGTCGATGGCCGCGAGATGGACCGTCGTGACCAGGTTCGGATTGCCGTCCACGGTCACGCGCACGTCCTCGGCGTCGAATTGACACGACTGGTGCACGGTGGTCGTCTCGATGTCGACCTCGGCCGCCCGCGTGTCGGTCTCGAAGTTGCCCTCCACCGATCCATCCACGGCGATGGAGCCCCCGACCGGACACGGATGCGAGACCGAGAAGGTCGACGAGATCGTGATGGGCACGCCCAGCGCGCCCGCGACCCCGGCCGGAGATCCGGCCGGTACCTGATCGTCCACCGAGTTGAAGCCCAGCACCGCGAACTGCGCGGCGAGAGCCTCGCTCTCGGCTTCGGACAGCCGCTCCAGGCCCACCAGCGACGCACCGGTGTCTCCACAGGCGGCGAGCAGCACTGCGGCAGCCACCGCGAGCAACCCTCGAACGTGACGACTCATCAGACGGACCTTTCTTCTGCGCTTCAGGGACGGGACGCCGCTCCCCGGCCCGATCACAGGACGAGTGCGGCGCACAATCGGTCACCGGCCCGTCCCTGCAAGCGACGGGCCCGGGGCGCGTCCGTCATCGTTAAGTGATTGCCAGAACGTCCCTTGGCGTGTCACGACGGCGATTGGGGACCGGTGGAGTTCGGCGCCGATGCGGACACTCCGTGCCCCGGAACGGGAACTCTTTTCCGGCTATCCGTGGAGCGCTCGCTCCCACGCGTCGAGCGCCGCCTCGAGCGAGAAACACGCCTCGGCCCGCTTCCGCGCGGCCCGGGCGCAGGCGGCTCGCGCGGGCGCATCGCGTAGCAGCGCCAGCGACGCGGACACGAACGCGTCCCGCTCATGGGGGACGACCACGCCGGCGGCGGCCTCGGCCCATCCGTCTCGAGCGGCCGTGCAGCCGGAGGCCGAGCCCGGCAGGAGCGCCTCGCGAGCGCCGCTCACATCGGTGCTCACTACGGGCACGCCCACTGCCATGGCCTCGAGCATCGCATTGCTCATGCCTTCCACTCGCGACGCCACTGCGTAAAGGTCGAGCGCCGCGACCACGGTCGCCGCGTCTTCCCGGTGTCCTGCGAAGTGCACGCGCCCGGCCACGCCCCGGGCGGCGGCCGCGTCACGCAGGCGCTCGAGGTCGGGACCGTCTCCGATGAGCACCACGTGAGCTCGCGGCTCGCGCGCGGCGACGTCGATGAGCCAGTCGAGCCGCTTCTCGCGCACGAGCCGCGACACCGCGCCCACCACGAGCGCCTCGCCGGGTACACCCAACACCCCCCGCGCCCCGGCCCGGTCGGGCTCGCCGCGGGGAATCCTCACGCCGTTGTAGATCACGCGCACACGGTCTTCGCCGACCGCGGGAAGGTCGTCCAGGACCGGAGCCCGCAGGGCGTCGGCGTTCACCACGATGAGGTCGGTCCAGCGCTGCAGCGCCCACCGGTAGGCCCGGGAGCGGCCCGGGAGGTCGGTGGCACGGCCGATGCGCGCGACCACCCGCGGCACGCCGGCCAGGCGCGCGGCCATCGCCACCAGCCACACCTTCTTGAAGGTCGTGATCAGAACCACGTCGGGCGCCAGCTTGCGGAGACGGCGAGCGAGGCGGAACGCGTCGGGCACCATCAGTTGCCCACCCACGCGACCGACCGCCGTGTCGATCCCGAACCGACGCGCCTCCGAAGCGATACGCTCGTCACGGCAGAGCAGGGTCGCCCGATGCCCCCGCGCGCTCAAACCGGCCAACGTACGTGCGGTCCAGCGCTCCGCTCCGCCGAAGATGCGCGCGCCGTTGTGGGCCACGATGCGGAGCGACGCTCGCGCCGTCATCCTCGCCCCGACCCTCCCCCTCCGTCCGCGGCGCGGTCGAGCGCGGCCCGCAGCCGCTCGGCGAGTTCGCCGCGCCGGAACGGCTTGGGGACCAGGTCCACGAAGGTGCCGGGAGCGGGCGTGTGGGTGTCGAAGTGGTCGGCCGAATACCCCGAGGTGAAGAGGATCGGCAGTCCCGGCCACCGCCGCTGCACCTCCTCGGCGAGGTCGGTCCCCGAACGCGGACCGGGCAGGATGACGTCGGTGAACAGCAGGTCGACACGGTCGAGGTCTGCCAGCACGGCGAGCGCCTCTTCGGCGTCGCCCGCCTCGGCCACGTCGTAGCCCAGACTGCGCACGATCTCGACGGTCAGATTGCGTACCTGGGGATCGTCTTCCACCACGAGCACCCGCTCACCCGACCCCCGGAAGGTCTCGCCGCCCGACCGCTCCGCCCGGGGGCGCGCCGCCCGGGTGTCGGCCCCGGCCCGAGGCAGATAGAGGGTGATGCGCGTGCCTTCGCCCGGCTCCGACATGAGCCGTAGGAAGCCGTCGGACTGCCGCACGAAGCCGTAGACCATCGGCAAACCCAGCCCGCTCCCCTTTCCCACTTCCTTGGTCGAGAAAAACGGTTCGAACGCCCGGGCCGCCGTCTCGGCGTCCATGCCCGACCCCGTGTCGGCCACGGTCAGGGCCACGTACTCGCCCGGGCGGGCGTCGCCGCCATCGCAGTCGTCTTCGCCGATCACGGCGTTCGCCGCCGAAATCGAAAGCTCGCCTCCGTCGGGCATCGCGTCGCGCGCATTGATCGCAAGGTTCAGGACCGCATTCTCGAGCTGAGTGACGTCCGCGACGCATGGCCACAGGTCGTCCGGAGCGTCGACGCGTAGGCGCACACGCTCGGTCAGTGTCCGCGCGAGCAGCTCGTGCATCCCGTCGAGCACCTCCCCGACCTCGATCCGGGTGGGCTGAAGCGACTGCCGCCGCGAAAACGCCAGCAGGCGTCGGGTCAGGCCGGATGCCTTCTCCGCGGCGTCCAGCGCGAGGCGCAGGGAGCGATCGACGTCGGCAGCCTGGCCCGGCGGGCCGGCCAGCGCCGCGTCCAGCCCGCCGATGATCACGGTGAGGAGGTTGTTGAAGTCGTGCGCCACGCCGCCGGTGAGCTGCCCGACCGCCTCCATCTTCAGGGCCTGCCGGAGCTTGAGCTCGGTCTCTCGCCGCTCCGTGATGTCTTCGGTGACCGAGATGAAGTAGTCGGGCCGCCCGTCCCCGTCACGGGCCACCGCCACGGTCAATTCCACCCACACGCTCGAACCGTCGGGCCGCACGTAGCGCTTTTCGTCGCGGTGCGTGTCGAGTCGTCCCGAGACCAGCAGTTCGGCAGCGGCCCGGCTGCGCTCGACGTCGTCTGGATGGGTGATGTCTTCGAACGTGAGGCCGAGCAGCTCCTCCGCCGTCCGGCCCGTGATCTCGCACAGCTTGGAGTTCACGCGCACGAAGCGTCCGTCCAGCGAGACGTGCGCGATCCCGACCCCCGCCTGCTCGAAGGTGTTTCGGAAGCGGGCCTCGCTCTCGGCGAGGGCAGCCTCGGCCGCGATCCGCTCCGTCACGTTGGCCGAGACCCCGAAGACGCCCTCCACGCGTCCTCCCTCGTCCAGCAGCGGCGTGTAGAGGGTCTCCCACACGGTGTCACCCACCTGAACCGTCGCCGTGAGCCTCTCTCCGGCCAGAGCACGACGAATGTCGTCGGCGGCTTGGGGGAAGAGGTCCAAGGCAGAGCGCCCCACGACCTCGCCCGGATCGAGGCCGAGGGCGGTCAGGCCCGCGCCCTCCGAAAGCGTGAAGCGGCCGTCGGCGTCGAGCCCGAAGACGACGAGTTCGGCTCGGGCCAGCAGAGCCTGGAGACGGGCCTGGGCGGCCCTCAAAGCCTGCAGGCTCCGCTCGTGCGCATGCCGGGCGCGCTCGAGTTCCCGGGCCTGTCGTCCGTAGCTGCCGAGGACCAGATCGAGCGTGCGGCGTGGGTCGTAGGGCCCCCCGGTGTCCGGGGTCGCGGGCCCTACGCCCGATGCCCGACCGGTGGCGGCCGCGGCCCCCGCGTGCGCGGCCCCGTCAACGCCCCTCCGGCTCAGGTAGGCCGCGGCCATGAGACCCAGCAGCGCCGCACTGACGCACTTCGTGAGCACCATCTGGGCGACGGGGACGACGCGTTCGTCCGCCAGGTCGAGCACCGCCGCAAACACAATCGTATCGAGCACCGCGCCGGTGACCAGGGCCACCAGAGCGGGGGCCCAGGGGCCCAAGCGGGCCGGCTGGCGGCGCGCCACGGCCTGATAGGCGATCGCCGACGCTGAAAGGGCCGCCACGAAGCCGGCGAGCGCGCTCAGCGTCATCGGCACCGAACGCGCGAAGATCGGGTTGGACGCGTCGAGTCCCGACACCGTCGAGCCACCCGGCAGCAGCAGATGGGCGAGCCGCGCATACTGGAGGAGCAACGCGACGATCGATGCGCCCACGATCCCGAGAACCGTGGTGCGCGCCGCCGCCGTGCCGTCTCGCGCGTAGACGACGAGGAAGGCCATCATGATGGCGGGGACGAGCGTGGTGGAGTCGAACATGAACCGGAGTCCGAGCCCGTCGATGAAGACGGGCACCGCGCCCATCGAGTGGAGGGATACCGTCAGCGCCGCCACGTAGAAGAGGAGCGGCGCAAGCCCGTAGCGGCGCTCGAAGGCATGCAGCACGAGCGCGACCCCGCCCAGGACGAGGGCCTCGGTGATGAGCAGGAGAAGGTTCGCCATTCCCTGTCCCGCGTCGCGGGGAGCGTGGGCCCGAGCCGTTGTGACGAGGCCGGTGAGGAGCGGACGGCGGCGGGCGCGATCGCACCATACCCCACCGTCGCCCGGTTCTCAAGTCGCGGGACCGCCGCCTGGCCGCGCCGGCGGTGCGCGGTCGAGGGAGTAGCCCGGAAACGAAAAAAGGGGGCGCCCGAGATCCACTCGGACACCCCCCCTCAGCGGAGCCGGTGGGACTCGAACCCACAAGCCCTTTCGGGCGCCGGTTTTCGAGACCGGTGCAATACCAATTATGCGACGGCTCCCACGGGCGGCCACGCCGCCGGGCCCGCATCGCGGGTGGACGTGCCGCCATCTCCCTCCCGGAGTCCGGGAAGACTTCAATCGGGGCGCCCGGATTCGAACCGGGGACCTCTGCGACCCGAACGCAGCGCTCTACCGGACTGAGCCACGCCCCGTACCTGCTTCCGGCCGAAGGCGCCCGTCAGGGCGCCGCAGGCCAACCCACGCCCGGAGTCGCCGCGCCTCGCGCGGCGGCTCCCGTGGGTGAGAATCCCACACCCACACATCGTCCCGTCCTCAGCGGAGGGAGTGGGATTCGAACCCACGCGGTCCTTTCGGACCAACGCCTTAGCAGGGCGCCGCCTTAAGCCACTCGGCCATCCCTCCAAAGCGACCATCCGCCACCTGGGGGCGGGCGGAAGCAAGTTGCCCCGCTAGGGCTCGAACCTAGACTCTCCGGAGCCAGAATCCGGCGTGTTGCCAGTTACACCACGGGGCAAAAAGAGCCACCTGTCGGACTCGAACCGACGACCCCGTCATTACGAGTGACGTGCTCTACCAGCTGAGCTAAGGTGGCGGTTACAGCGGCGTGTCGCGTCGCCGAGTGGAGCCGAGGGGAGTCGAACCCCTGACCTCTTGAGTGCGATTCAAGCGCTCTCCCAACTGAGCTACGGCCCCGACAGGTCCTGCTATACCACGGGCACCGCTCAAGGTGCCATGGGCGCGAGAGGATTCGAACCTCTGACCTCTACGATGTCAACGTAGCGCTCTAACCAACTGAGCTACGCGCCCTGCGAGGCGCCGGCCCGCATGCGGCCGATCCTCTCACCAGAAGTGCGCCCGGGAGGACTCGAACCCCCGGCCTCCTGATCCGTAGTCAGGCGCTCTGATCCAACTGAGCTACGGGCGCATTGTCGTGTGTCAGTGCCCACGACAGGACTCGAACCTGTACGTCCTTTCGGACACTGGTCCCTCAAACCAGCCTGTCTACCAATTCCAGCACGTGGGCAACCATCAACCCTGCCGACCGGCGATCGCGAACATCCGCCGGTCCGCGATCATGCTCGGGGAGGGACTCGAACCCTCACGGGGAAACCCCCACAGGATCCTGAATCCTGCGCGTCTACCAATTCCGCCACCCGAGCCGGTCACGATGGAGCCGAGGGGAATCGAACCCCTGACCTCTTGAATGCCATTCAAGCGCTCTCCCAACTGAGCTACGGCCCCCAGGACACAAACGATGTCAGTTTTCAAGCAGCAGTACAACGGGGCTGACGGGACTCGAACCCGCGACCTCCGGTGTGACAGACCGGCACTCTAACCAGCTGAGCTACAGCCCCTGGGTCGTCGCCGGCCTGCGCCGGTCGCGACACTACCTTGTCAAACCCATGCCCCCACGGGGAATCGAACCCCGCTCTCCACCTTGAAAGAGTGGTGTCCTAGCCGATAGACGATGGGGGCTCCATCTCTGACCCGGAACAACACCCCCCGTCTCCCCGGCAGTTCGGGGCACGATTCACGTCGCTGGGCCAGCTACAGGCCCGGAGGGACTCGAACCCCCAACCCCCGGTTTTGGAGACCGGTGCTCTACCAGTTGAGCTACGGACCTCTGAGGCGTCCCGCCGCAGGGGCGCCCTGCCAAGTGGCCAGGGACGGAATCGAACCGCCGACACCGCGATTTTCAGTCGCGTGCTCTACCAACTGAGCTACCTGGCCTAAAAAACCGCCTCGGCCGTAGGCCAGGGCGGTCGTTCGCGGGCTCGCGCCGGAGTCAGGTCCTCTGCCTCAGCGGCGCCTCCCGACCGACCGCGGTCGCGAGCTAGACCACGTATCCGCGACCAGCCACCCACGAAGCCAGGCCTCCGACGAGAGCATCGTCGTTTCGGCGCGCAGGTTTAGCGGGTGCTTCAACGCTTCGTCTCCGTGACGCGGGTCGTAGCCCTTTTACAGCCGAAACGCCGCCTTGCGGCGGCGCTCCAAGTAGCGGGGGCAGGATTCGAACCTGCGACCTTCGGGTTATGAGCCCGACGAGCTACCAGACTGCTCCACCCCGCAATGAGGAACGAAAAGGTAGGAAGGAGGGCGGACGGGGTCAAGGCTTGGAGGACGGCTTGCCGGAGCGTGTCTTCGAGGCTGCGGTGGGGTGGGGCGGCCACGGTTCGCCCACCCTGATCGCTTCGCGGATCAGGGGATCCCGCCAGGGTCGGGACCGACGCACTACGGGCCGTCTCCCCCGCACCGGTCCGGTCAGGATTGAGCCGCCGCGAGGGTGCGTATACATTTCCCATCCCACGGGACGTGGCGCAGCCCGGTAGCGCACCTGAATGGGGTTCAGGGGGTCGCCGGTTCGAATCCGGCCGTCCCGATGCGAGCGGTCGATCACCCGGCGAAGGGTGGTCGGCCGCTTTGCGTTGGCGAAGGGGGGGCCGGGATTCGCGGGCTCTCCCGTCCGCCCACCTTTGGGCGACGGCCCGTGATGCCGCGCCCCCCCCCGCCTACCC
>RFGQ01000156.1 GCA_003695865.1 Gemmatimonadota bacterium
ATGAGCGTGGACTTGCCCGACCCGTTGGGACCGAGCACCGCGTACATGGTGCCGGGCGGCACACGCAGGTCGACGGCCTCGAGCGCCGGACGGGCCGCGCCCGGGTAGCGCACCGTGAGCCCTTCGGCCGCCAGGGCGGGCACGGGCGCGGCTCCCGCGCCCGCGGCCGGCCGGCCGGAGAGACCCTCGCCGGCGGGCGACACACGCGCCTCGCCGCTCACGACGAGGCTCCCAGCGTGCGCCGCAGCAGCACCAGGAACACCGGTACGCCGATGAACGCCGTGGCGACGCCGATGGGCAGTCGGGTGGGCGCCAGCAGCACGTTGGCCAGCAGGTCGGCGCCGATCAGGAAGGCGGCCCCTCCCACGAACGAGATGGGCAGCAGGCGCCGGTGGGCCGAGCCCGCCGTGAGGCGGACCACGTGGGGCACGACCAGGCCGACGAACCCGATCACGCCGGCCGCCGCAACGCCGGCCGCTGCGAGGAGCGACGCCACGCCGTAGGCGAGGCGCTTGGTGGGCTCGACCTTGAGGCCCAGATAGGTCGCCGACTCCTCGCCGGCCGCCATCAGGTCGAGGGGCCGCGCCAGGGCGAGGGCGAGCGCACAGGCCGGAAGCGTGTAGGCGGCGGCGACGAGGACGGCGGGCCATCCGGGGTCGCCGAGCGCTCCCATCATCCAGTAGACCGCCCCGCGCACGGTGTCGGCGTCGGATACGGCGAGCACGAAGGTGATGTACGCCGAGAAGAACACGCCGATCGCGACGCCCGCGAGCAGGAGCACCCGCACGTCGAGGCGGCCTCCGGCCGCGACGGCTACCCGAAACACCAGCACGACGGCGAGCAGGGCTCCGAGGAAGGCCGCGGCCGGCAGGGCGGCCGAGGCGGCTCCGGCGAGTCCCGCCGCGAGGACGGTCACGGCTCCGGCGGCCGCGCCCCCCGAAACGCCCAGGATGTACGGCTCGGCCAGCGGGTTGCGCAGCAGCGCCTGGAAGAGCGCCCCCGCGAGGGCGAGTCCGCCTCCCACCAGCGCCGCAAGCGCGACCCGGGGCAGCCGGAAGCCGAGCACGACCTCGCGCGCCGTGGCGTCTCCGCCGCCCGCGAGCACCCGTAGCAGCTCGCCCGGCCCAACGCGCACCGATCCGTATGCCAGGTCCAGAAAGACGAGCCCGGCGAGCAGCAGCAACGCAGCCGCGAACGCCACCGGCGTGGAGACGCGTCGCATAGTGGTTCAGCCCCCCCCCGCGCGCGCACCGCGGCCGGCCGCGGTACGGGCCCGGTCGAGTGCCGCAGACACGGCGGCGGCGGCGTCGGCGACGGAGGGGCCGGGAAGCTGCACGTCGCCCTCCACCTCGATGACCGGGAGCGAATCCGGAAGGCGGGCGGGCACGGCGGCGCCCCGCGGCACCAGAACGGCGTCGGGCGTGCGCACGACGAGCTGCTCCAGCGGGACCTCGGCGTAGGTGCGATCGAGGTCGGCGAACACGTTCACGCCGCCGGCGAGGGTGATGAGCTCGTCGATGTAGGTGCCGGGGCCCGCGACCCACGCCGTGGGTCCGCCCAACAGGAAGGCCACCCGCACCCCGGGCTTGTCGCGGGCCGCCCGAGCGAGGGAATCGAGGCGCGCGTCCAGGTCCGCGACCAGTGCCTCGGCGCGGGCCTCACGGCCGAGCAGTCGTCCCAGGCGGAGGGCGATCGAGCGCACGTCCGCGACGCGCTCGGGGCGCACGGCAAAGTGGGCGACGCCCGCCTCGTCGAGGCGCCGGGGCGTGGTGGGGTCCGACGGTCCCTCGAAGCGGATCACCAGGTCCGGCCGCAGGGCGATGAGGGCCTCGAGCGTGGGTTGAAGGCCGCCGCCGACCGAGGGAAGCTCCCGTACCTGGGGGGCCGTGTCGAAGTCCGTCCGTCCCACGAGCCGCTCCCCGAGCCCGAGTTCGAGCAGCAGCTCGGTGACGGACGGCACCAGCGAGACGATGCGCTCGGCGGCAAGCGGAGCCGCGTGGCTGCGCCCGGCGTCGTCGACGACCGTAGCGGAAGCGGACCCCGGGTCGGTGTCGGCGTCCGTGCCGCGGCCCCCCGCTGCGGCTTCGGGCCGCTGGCAGGCGAGGGCGAGCGTCAGGGCCAGCAGGGCGGAGGCCGCGTGCAGAGAGCGCCCGCGTGCGCCGCCCGCAGCCCCTTCGTCGGCCCGCGTCAGTCGGCGCGCCCGGGGATCCCGCACGGATCCTGGTACAGGTCGACCCACCGCCCCTCGGGGGTCTGCTCGATCGCCCGGAACCAGCGGTGTCGGGCGCCGGCCACCTCGAGCAGCATCTCGGGGTGCCCGTCGCGGTCCCAGTCGAAGTGCTCGAAATAGCGCGCCGCCCCCTTTCCGTCGCGGCCGACGGGGCGATACGCCACGTAGGCGGCCTCGTATCCCGACGGCCCGGGCGTGGCGAGAAAGAAGACCGAATACGCGGATGAGGGCGCCTCGCCCACCGTGAGGTCGTCGCGGTAGACGAACGACGCCACGATCGCGGGCTCCCCGTCTTCGTCGAGCGCGAGCACCCGGATGTCGCGCCGGATGCCGAGCACCGAGGGCGGCCACTGAGCCCCCAACCGTGGAATGAGGCGGCTCATCACGTTGAGCGAGGCCACGCGCTGGTCGCGACTGTGAGACAGGGTCCGGTAGGCGGCATAGGGGATGCCGGCGGCCCGGTCCTCGGAAAGCGCGAGGAAGCGCTCGGCGTCCTCCGCTCCCGGCACCAGCTCGAGTGCGCCCTCGACCGCAGGGCGCGAGGGACAGTAGCTGGCGTCCTCCCCCGCCCGTTCTGCGACGAGCGTGCCGACCCGCACACCCTGCGCGAACAGCGTAAAACGCGTTCCCGCGCCGAGGAGCCGGTCCCGGAAGGCCTCGCGGAACCCGGGCGCCGCCGCCTCGTCGGGCAGGGGCACCAGCATGCCGCCCCGCACCTCGGCGACCGGTACGAGCGTCGCGGAGCGACCGCTTCGGTAGCCGGCGAAGAGCACGGGGCCTTCGGGCAGGGCGGGCCCGGAGTCGACCGGCGCGGCGACCGAGTCGGGAGCGGCCAGGGAGTCGCGCAGCAGCGCCGGATCCGGGGGCGCCTCCAGACGCACGTAGGCCCCGCCCCAGCCTACGTTGTCGCAGGCCTGGAGCCCGATTAGTATCACCAGAACCGCGAATCTGCGGAGCGACATTCCTCGTGTAGAATCCCGACGTGGAGGTGGCACCCGGCACCGGGCGCTTCCCGGTCGCGGGCGAACGCCCGGGGTCGGACCGGGCCCGCGGGCCGAGGGTTCCGTCTCCGTGCCCTTCCGCCACGGGGTGCGGGGCGCGGGGGAGATCCCCGGGCC
>RFGQ01000157.1 GCA_003695865.1 Gemmatimonadota bacterium
AAGGATCGGGGCGGGTGAGAGACTCGGACCAGGGAAACGGCGCATCTCGGCTCCAGCCCTGCAAAGATGTGAGAATGAATCTCATTCGCTACGGCAGGGATTCTACGGAGCCCCAGCGGGTACGTCAACGGGCGTGTACCCGCAGAGGTATGCCCTCCTTCGCCTCCATGGCCTGAGGCGGCCGGCCCCGGCCGGTCGGGCGCAAGGGGAGCCCCGCGGCCGGGACCCTCGTCGAAGCTCAGCGGGTGCCGAAAAGCCGGTCGCCCGCGTCTCCCAGGCCGGGCAGGATGTAGCCGTGATCGTTCAGCTCGCGGTCGAGAGCAGCGGCGAACACCGGTACGTCGGGATGATCCTCGAGAAGGCGACGCACCCCCTCGGGGGCCGCGACCAGACACATGAAGCGCAGGCTGGCCGCGCCCCGCTCCTTGAGCAGCGTCAGGGCCGCCGAAGCCGAGCCGCCGGTCGCGAGCATCGGATCGAGCACGATGAAGTCCCGGTGCTCGGCGTGTTGCGGCACCTTGAAGTAGTACTCCACCGGCTGCAGCGTCGACTCGTCGCGGAACAGGCCCACGTGGCCCACGCGAGCGCTGGGCACGAGCCGCAGAATCCCCTCGACCATCCCCAGACCGGCCCGCAGGATCGGCACCAGCACCAGCTTCTTGCCCTTGATGCGGTGCCCCACGGTGGTCTCGAGCGGCGTCTCCACCTCCACCTCTTCGACGCCCAGCCCACGGGTCGCCTCGTACGCCATGAGCATGGCGATCTCGTCGGCCAGCTCCTTGAACCGCTTCTTCGGGGTCCGGCGGTCACGCAGGTGCGTGACCTTGTGCCGGATGAGCGGGTGGTCGAGCACGGTGAGGTTGGGAAACTCGCTCATCGCCGTAAACACTCGTGTCGGAGTTCGTGGATCTGGATCGCCTGCGTCCCACGCTTTCGCCCGGCCGCGGGCATGCGTAGGCTGACCCAGGAGAATCGCCACGTGGAGCCGTCAACGGAAGCGCGTCAGCGCATGGTGGAGCAGCAGCTCAGGGCCCGCGGCATCGACGACGCCCGCGTGCTCGAGGCCATGGGTCGCCTCCCCCGCGAGGCCTTTGTGCCCCCCGCGCTCGCCGAGCGCGCCTACGACGACCGGGCACTGCCGGTGGGCCACGGGGCGACGTTGTCCCAGCCCTACATGGTCGCCGCGATGACGCAGGCGCTCGACGTCGTACCCGGCGCCCGCGTGCTCGAGATCGGCACGGGCACGGGATACCAGACCGCGGTCCTGGAACTGCTCGGCGCCGAGGTGTGGAGCGTCGAGCGCGTGCCCGCACTGGCCGCCGAGGCCGCCGAACGACTGCGCGCGCTGGGGCTCGACACGCACCTCCACATCCGCGAGGGCGACGGCTCGCTGGGCTGGCCCGACAAGGCGCCGTTCGACCGCATCCTGGTGACCGCGGGCGCGCCCCGTGTGCCACCCGCCCTGCTGGCGCAACTCTCCGCCGACGGGGGCGTGCTGGTGGCGCCGGTAGGGACCCGGTCGCACCAGAACCTGGTGCGCCTGCGGCGAAGCGGCACCGAGTTCGAGCGTGAGGTCCTGATGGGCTGCCAGTTCGTGCCGCTCGTGGGTGAGGGCGGGTGGTTCAGCGCTTGATGCGCTCGCCCCGGTCCTCGTACCGGAAGATCCACGCCGCGAGCCGTCCGGGCCGGAGCAGCCCGCGATCGTCGCCGTAGTCCACGTCGGCCTGCGAGCCCTGGTCGAGCCCGGGGCGCGCCGCGAGCCGGTCGCGAAAGTCCCGCAGGCGCTTCCGCCAGACGGCCCAGTTGGAGGGCCGCAGGTCGACCCAGCCACCCTGCACGGCCTTCTCGTCGAGCCCGTCGTGCGCCTCGGGGGGCACCTTCACCACCGCGCCGCGCAGGACGCGGGTGCCATCGGCACACAGGATCGGCAGCCCGATCGAAAGCACGCGCTGGCGCAGGTCGGCGTCCCCGTCGATCAACGCCTGGGTCGCACGCGCGGTCTCTTCCGGGTCCAGTTCCGCGGCCTCGGCGATGCGCCCGTGCAGCCGCCGCAGCAGAGCCGCCTCGAAGAGCAGCTTCGAGAGGCGCGGCGGGCCCAGCATCTCGTAGGCCACGGCCTCCACCCCGTGCTCGGCCTCGAGCGCCTCCATGCGTTCGAGCGCGGCCGCGCGGAGTACGCCGGCGCGGTACGTGGGCCCCAGCGTGGCGGCGTCGAGCGCGGCCACCACGTCGCGGCCGGTGGGATGGGCCTGGATCTCGCGCACCACGTTGCGCGCGATCTCTTCGGGCGTGACGAACTCCATCAGGCCCAGCGCCGTCAGCGTCTCGAACTCGCCCAGCGAGAAGACGCCGTTCTCTCCGGCGTCCAGGTAGACCCCTTCGAGCGGCTCGTCGAGCGTCACGTAGGCTCCGTCCGCATCCCCGGCGAAGGCCGCCTCGACGGGCACCGGCCCGGTCGCGTCGGAGCGCTGCAGCGGCCGGCCGCCCCGGCGGATGGGTCCGAAGCCGATGGACTTCCAGCTGATGGCCGCCGTGGGCTTGACCTCCTTGACCGCCGGCGCGCCCGGCGTGCGCGCCATGAGGTAGAGCAGCAGCGTCTGCGCGCCGGCCAGGCCGGACTTGGCGAGCAGCACCCGCGAGGGACGCTCTTCGGAGTGGGTGAAGGGGATGTTCAGCCCCATGCCGCCCGTGCCCGCGGTGCCCACCTTGACGTAGATCCGCGTGCGGGCGCGCTTCATGCCCTCGAGCGCGATCTGCGCGTGGCGGATCAACTGGGGCAGATAGAGCGTGGCCAGATGACGCTCGACCGCCTCCGCGTCGGCGGCGCCCTCTTCGGCCCGGGCACGCAGCTCGGCGGCCGACGCGAAGGCGTTCTGGTACGCGAGGGCGCCGGCCGTGTTGATGCAGTCCACGATCACGTCGGGACGCACGTCGAGCAGCAGCCGCCCGAGCGCCGATCGCTCGAACACCTCGTCGGTGAGCTCACCGTACAGGTCGTCGACGAGCTGCCGCCGCGCTTCGGGGTCGGCCATCACTTCGGCGCGAGGGCGTTCGCGAAACGCGTGAGGCACGAACAGGTCGCCCCATACGGCCTCGACCTGCACGCCCGCCGTGCGCCCCTCCTGCTCCAGCTCGCGGACGGCTCCTTCCGCCTCGTCGCGGCGCAGCGACCCGATCACCAGGCGCGAGGGCTTCTCTTCGAGCACGAGGCGCGCCACCGCCAGCCCCACCAGCCCCGCACCCCCGAGCACCAACACCGTGCGATCGTTCAGCTCCATGCCGTTCCGTTCCGTCGCTCTATGGGTCCTCGCCGCCGGCACCGGGCCCGGCGGCCTCGGTCAGCGCGCGCACTTCGTCCTCGTTCAGTTCCCGCCACTCGCCCTCGGGAAGGTCGCCCAGTTCGACGGGTCCGAACCGCACCCGGCGAAGCGCGAGCACCGGGTGCCCCACCGCGTCGAGCATGCGCCGCACTTCGCGCTTGCGCCCCTCCGTAAGGACGAGCCGAAGCTCGGTGTTCCCGCCGCGTTCGTCCAGGGCTTCGGCCGCCCGCGCCCGGGCCGGGCCATCGTCGAGCGTGACGCCCCGCAGCAGCCGCTCCAGCGCTTCGGGCGCAACCCCCCCGCGCACGAGGGCACGGTATTCCCTCTCCACGCCCCGGGCCGGACGAAGCAGGCGCTCCGCCACGTCGCCCTCGTTCGTGAGCAGCAACAGGCCGGTCGTGTCGCGGTCGAGACGGCCCACGTAGCGCAGGCCCCGCGCGCCCGGGCCGAGCACGTCGTAGACGGTGCGTCGTCCATGCGTATCGCGCGCTGTGGTGAGCACGCCGGCCGGCTTGTGGAAGGCGATCCAGCGCGGGGCCGGAAGCCCGACGGCGCGCCCGTCCACCTGCACGCGGTCGACCTCGGGGGCGACCCGGGTCCCGGGCTCGGTGACCACGCGCCCGTTCACGGCCACCCGCCCCGCGGCGATCAGCCCCTCGGCCTCGCGGCGTGAGGCCACCCCCGCGCGCGACAGGAACTTCTGCAGCCTCACGGCGCCCCGCTCAGGCGCCTCCCTCGCCCACGACCTCGGGATCCTCCTCGGGGGGCGGCGACACCTCGGCGGCGAGCACGTCCTCAACGCCCGGCTGGGGCGCGTCCTCGTCGACGACCTCGTCCGGTTCCTCTTCCGGATCCTCGAGCGGTACGTTCTCGCGCAGGATCACGGGCAGCTCCTCGGGCCGCGGCAGTTCGTCGAGCGAGCGGAAGCCGAAGTGCTCCAGGAACGTCTGCGTGGTTCCGTAGAGCAGCGGACGGCCGAGCCCCTCGCTGCGCCCCACGACGTCGATCAGGCCCCGGTCCTGCAGGGTGCGGATCACGCCCTGGCTCCCCACACCGCGGATGTACTCGATCTCGATGCGGCCGATGGGCTGCCGGTACGCGATGATGGCGAGCGTCTCGAGCGCCGGACCCGACAGCCGGGAGGGCCTGGGCACCGTGTCGAAGCGCTCCAGGTAGGGCGCGAACTCCGGCCGGGTCAGGATCTGATAGCCCTCCCCCAGCTCCCGGATCTCGAACGCCCGCTCCTCTTCGGCGTACGAGGCGTTCAGCGCCTCGATCGCTTCCTCGACCAGGTCCTCGTCGAGCGACTCGTCCGCACGGGCGATCTCTTCGGCCCTGAGCGGCGCGTCGCTCGCGAACAGCACCGCCTCGACGATCTGCGCTGCGTTCACGTCTCCTCCCGGGCTCGGGCGTCTTCCGCGGCGGCGGTAGCGCCCTCGACCTCGTCGGGGTCCCCGGCGCGGTCGCTCCGGTACACCCACAGTTCACTGAACGGCCTCACCTGGCGCAGTCGCACGTCCCTGCGGCGCGTCAGCTCCAGTCCGGCCAGAAACGTCATGACCCCGTGCATACGGTCCCGGAAGGGACGCACGAGCCGACTGAACTCGATGCGCGTCACCCGTTCCAGGGTACCCAGGATGAGCCCCATCTTGTCTTCCATGGCCACGGCACGCGTGGTCACGCGGTGCTCCCGGATGCGGGGGGCCGGCGGACGCACCGCCAGCGCGGCCTCGAAGACCTCGTTCCAGGTGGTCTCGAGCGGTGTCTCCTCGACGGGCGCCCGGGGCCGCGGCTCGACGAACCCCTTGCCGAAACGACGCGCGCGGTCGGCCTCGGCGCGCGCCAACCGATTCGAGATCTCGCGGATCTGCTCGTACTCGAGCAGGCGCCGAACCAGTTCGGCGCGCGGATCCTCGGCCTCGTCCTCGCCGTGGCGCGGCAGCAGCATCTGCGCCTTGATGCGCACGAGCGTGGCCGCCATCTCGAGGAACTCGCCCGCGTTGTCCAGGTCCTGCGCCTGGATCCCTTCGATGGCCGCCACGAACTGCCGGGTGATCGTGGCGATCGGGATGTCGAAGATGTCGATGTCCTGCGTGCGGATCAGGTGCAGCAACAGATCGAGCGGCCCCTGGAAGCGCTCGATGTCGACGACGAGGAAGTCCTCGCGCACGAACGGGCCGGCTTCGGCGCTCACATCCACAGCCGCAGGAAGGCGTCGGCGAGGTCCATGAGGGCGAAGGCGGGCAGCAGCAGCACGCGGAACGCACCGTCGAAGATGAAGATGAGCGCCATGAGGACCAGCATGCCGTACTGCGCGATCCTCTCGTAGGCCGGCCGCAGCGCCGCGGGGAGCAGGTGTCGCAGAACGTGAGAGCCGTCGAGGGGCGGGATGGGGATGAGGTTGAAGACCGCCAGGATCAGGTTGATGAACACCCCGAAACGCGCCGCGAAGAACACCCACCCGAGCAGATCGGTCAGAACGCCCGGGGCGCCCTGCAGGGCCGCCGCCAGGGCCGCGACGAGCATGAAGATGACCGCGAGCCCCAGATTCACGACGATGCCTGCGAGCGACACACGGATGTCGCCGGCCACGGGCTCGCGGTAGTTGCGGGGATCGACGGGCACCGGCTTGGCCCAGCCGAAGATGGCGGCGCCCCCCGACGCCCAGTAGAGCGCGACGGGTAACAGGAGCGAGCCCACCGGATCGAGGTGGGCGAGCGGGTTCAGCGTGATGCGTCCCTGATCCGCGGCGGTCGGGTCCCCCTCGCGCAGCGCGACCCACGCGTGGGCCACTTCGTGCAGGACGACCGAGAAGAGCAGGACGCTCAGGACGACGGCGAGTTCCATAGGCCGCCAAAGCTATCCGGACCCCCGAGGGGTCGCCAGGCCCCGCCTCCGGGGTGCTCCGGCGCGTCCGTACGGGCCTTGATCACCCCTGGCGCCCCGGATAGATTTGCGGGCTGATTCACCGGGAAGGACGTACGCGGGAAGGCAACCGGAGTCCCATGCCGAACATCAAGAGCGCGAAGAAGCGCATGCAGCTCAGCCAGGTCCAGCGGATCCGCAACCGCCAGAAGCGGTCGCGCATCCGTACGGCCATCAAGCGCGTCCGCATGGCGGACAACGTCGAGGACGCCCGCAAGGCCCTGCAGCAGGCGGTCGTGCTGCTCGACCGCGCGGCCACCAAGCGGCTCTACCATCCGAACACGGTGGCGCGCATGAAGAGCAAGCTGCACAGGCACGTCCACAGCCTCGGCTGAGGCTGCCCGCGTCCGCACCGACGCAGCCACGAGAACGCCCGGTCGGCCCCGCGCCGACCGGGCGTTCTCGCGTTCCGGGGTGCGCCGTCCTCGCCCGAGCGTGGGAGCGCGCTTGCCCGCCCGCGCGGCCGCGCGTAGATCGCAGCGCATGGATCGACGAGCCTTCCTGGCCGGCCTGGCGGGTCTCGGCGCGCTGGGCCGCGCGCCGTATGGCGGCGCATTTCGGCCCGACGGCGACGCCGCCCCTCCGGCGGACGGCCTGCCCAAGGGCGGGACGGCCCGGCCGGCAGGCGGGCGCCCCGGCCCCTACGCGCTGGTGCTCGGCAGCGCCCAGGACGGCGGCATGCCCCAGGCGGGGTGCTACGCCGAGCGTTGTGAACGGGCGCGTGCCCACCCCAGGCTGGTCACCTCGCTCGCGCTGATCGCGCCCGAGGCGGAGCGCGTCTACCTGATGGACGCCACCCCCGACCTGCGTGCCCAGATGGACCTGATCGACGCGCCCGGCTTCCGCGCGCGGGCCCAGGCCCGGCGCCCGTTCGACGGCATCTTCCTGACCCATGCGCACATCGGGCACTACCTGGGCCTCGCGCTCCTCGGGCGCGAGAGCCTGGCCATCCGCCCGACCCGGTGCTTCTGCACGCCGGCGATGCAGCGCATGCTGCGCGAGAACGCCCCCTGGAGTCTGCTCGTCGACGAGGGGCGCCTCACCTTCCCCGAGGTACCGCTCGAGCGCTGGTTCGACGTCGACGGCGTCTTCGAGGCGCGGATGCTGCCCGTTCCCCACCGCCCCGAGTTCAGCGACACGGTGGCCTTCGAGGTGCGCGGGCCGCGCGGGAGCGTGCTCTACCTTCCCGACATCGACGCCTGGGAGGCCTGGGACCGGGACGTGCGCGAGGTGGTCGACGGCGTGGACGTGGCGCTGCTCGACGGCGCGTTCTACTCGGCGGACGAGGTTCCGGGACGGCGTGTGGAAGACATCCCCCACCCGCTCGTGCCGCACACGATGGCGCTGCTCCAGGACCGGGTCCGCGCCGGGCGACGGGTGGTGTTCACCCACATGAACAACACCAACCCGATGCTCGACGACGGCAGCGTCGAAGCGGCCCACGTGCGCGGACGGGGCTTCGAGATCGCGCGCGCCGGGATGCGCATCGAGTTGTAGGCGGATGCGGGCCTGCCGGCCTGCGCGGCTCGCCGGCGCTGCGGTGTGGAGACGCGTGGAGCGGCGCAGCGTCCGGGCCTGCCCGGGGGCGCCCCCTCAGCCCTCCTCCGGGCCCGCCGCTCCGTAGACGACCTCGCCCCCCACGATCGTCCACACGGGCCGCCCCTTGAGCGTCCACCCCGCGAAGGGCGTGTTCCGGCTCTTGGAGCGGAACGTCGCCGGATCGACGGTCCACTCGGCGGCCGGATCGAACACCGTGACGTCGCCCACCGAGCCGGGCTCGAGCGATCCGCCGGGAAGTCCGAACGCCCGCGCGGGCTGGCAGCTCATGCGCTCCACCATGGTGGCCAGGTCGATCAGCCCGCCCTCGACCAGATGGCCGTAGACCAGCCCGAGCGCCGTCTCCAGGCCCACGATGCCGAAGGGGGCGTCGTCGAACGCCGCCTCCTTCTCGTCGTAGTGGTGCGGCGCGTGATCGGTGGCGAGCACGTCGAGCGTACCGTCGCGCAGTCCTTCGCGGACCGCGTCCCGGTCCTCGGGCCGCCTGAGCGGGGGGTTCATCTTGGCGTTCGTGTCGTAGCCGTCGACGGCCTCGTCGGTGAGC
This sequence comes from Gemmatimonadota bacterium, assembly GCA_003695865.1. Lineage (GTDB taxonomy): Bacteria > Gemmatimonadota > Gemmatimonadetes > Longimicrobiales > Gaopeijiaceae > J028. Next base: position 8,347 of record RFGQ01000157.1, read on the forward strand.
AGCAGGTGGTGCGGGGTGGCCTCGGCCGTCACCCACACGCCGCGCGCCTTGGCCTGCCGGATGGCCTCCACCCCGAAGGCCGTCGAAACGTGCTGCAGGTGGATCCGGCCTCCCGTGTGCTCGGCGAGCAACAGGTCGCGCACGATGTGCACGTCTTCGCTGGCGTTGGGCTTGCCGCGCAGACCCAGGCGGGTGGAGACGAGCCCCTCGTTCATCACCCCACCCCGGCTGATGCCGAGGTCTTCGGGGTGATCGGCCACCGGAATGTCGAAGGCCTGCGCATACTCGAGGGCCATGCGCATGAGGCCCGAATCCATGACCGGGTGCCCGTCGTCGGTGATCGCCACGGCACCGGCCTCGACCATCTCGCCGATGGCAGCGAGTTGCTCGCCCTTCTGACCGACCGAGATCGCGCCCACCGGATAGACCCGCGCGGCCCGCGCGGCCGCCGCCTGCCGGAGCACGAAGCCGACCCCCGCGGGATCGTCGACCACCGGGTCGGTGTTGGGCATGGCGCACACGGCCGTGAAGCCGCCGGCCGCCGCGGCGCGGGCCCCCGTGGCGATGGTCTCCTTGTGCTCCTCGCCCGGCTCGCGCAGGTGCACGTGCACGTCGATGAGGCCGGGCGTGACCACCATCCCCGCGGCGTCCAGCTCGAGTGCCCCCTCGGGCGCCTCCAACCCGGCGCCCACCGCGGCCACGTGCCCGTCGGCCACGAGCACGTCCACCACGGCGTCGAGCCGCTGCGTCGGATCCACGACCCGTCCGCCGCGCACCACCAGCGGCCGCGTCACGCTTCACCTCCCTGCTTCGCGTCCTCGGCCCGTTCGGGCTCGCCGCCCGCCAGCAGATAGAGCACCGCCATGCGCACCGCCACGCCGTTCGTCACCTGATCGAGAATCACCGAGTGGGGCCCGTCGGCCACGTCGGAGTCGATCTCCACGCCGCGGTTCATCGGGCCGGGGTGAAGGATCAGGATCTCCTTCTCGGCCTCTTCCAGACGGCGGCTCGTGACGCCCCAGACCTGGTTGTATTCCCGCAGGCTGGGCAGGAAGCCCGCCTGCATGCGCTCGAGCTGAAGGCGCAGCACGTTGAGCACGTCGGCCCAGGCGATGGCTTCTTCGATGCGCTTGAACACCGTCACGCCGAGCTGCTCGATGCCACGGGGTAGCAGCGTGGGTGGCCCGCACACCGCCACCTCGGCACCCAGCTTCAGCAGCCCGTAGATGTTCGAACGCGCGACGCGCGAGTGCAGGATGTCGCCCACGATGCAGACCTTGAGCCCCTCGATACGCCCGAAGTTGTCGCGGATGGTGAGCAGGTCGAGCAGCGCCTGTGTGGGGTGTTCGTGGCGGCCGTCTCCGGCGTTGACCACGTTCGAGGGAATGCGCTCGGCCAGGAACCGGGCCGCCCCCGAGGCGCCGTGACGGATGACGACCATGTCGATCTTCATCGCCTCGAGGTTGCGGGCCGTGTCGACGAGCGTCTCTCCCTTCACGACCGACGAACCCGACGCCGAGATGTTCACGGTGTCGGCCGAAAGACGCTTCTCGGCGAACTCGAACGACACGCGCGTGCGGGTCGATGGCTCGAAGAACAGGTTGACGATGGTCTTACCGCGCAGCACCGGAACCTTCTTGATGCGCCGTTCGGAGATCTCCTTGAACGGCTCGGCGGTGTCGAGAATGGTGAGAAGCTGCTGCGCGCTGAGGTGTTCGAGACCGACCAGGTCCTTGCCGAGGGACGATGCGGTTCGGTTCACTGCGCCTCCGTGGGGACACTCACCAGGTCGACACCGAGCGAGCCGTCGAGACGCGGCACCCGCACCTCGACCGTCTCGTCGGCCTGCACGGTGATCTCGCGGCCGACCACGTCGGGCGCGATGGGAAGCTCACGGCCCCCACGGTCGACGAGCACGCACAGGTAGATGCGCGAGGGCCGCCCGTAGTCCATGAGTTCGTTGAGGGCCGCGCGCACGGTGCGGCCGGTGAAGAGGACGTCGTCGACGAGAACGACGGCGCGCTCGTCCACGCCCTCGGGCGGTAGCTCGGTCTCGCCCACGACAGGCCTCGGCCCGACGGTGAGCAGGTCGTCGCGGTACAGCGTGATGTCGATCGTACCCTGGGGCACCCGCACGCCCTCGGCGCGCTCGATCTCGTCGCGGACGAACTCGGCCAGCTCCACGCCCCGGCGGCGCACGCCCATGAGCACCAACGACGCGGTGCCTTCGTTGAGCTCCACGATCTCACGCGACATGCGGGCGAGCGCGCGGCGTACCGCCGCCTCGTCCATCACCGTCCGGCGCTGTGGATCGGGCATCCCGGGCTCCCTTCCGTCGGCCGCCCTCGGCGCGAGGGCGCCGGAAACTAGGAGGCCCGGCGCGCGCGTACAAGGCGGAGCCACACGCGGAACTCGGCATGCCTGCGCGCGCTTTACAAGCGGCGGCGGGCCGTCCATCATGGACGCCGGTTTTCGCCGCGGCCGCGGGGGCCGTCCGGCGGGCTCGACGAGGACGACGAAAGGCGGTTCATGGACGCGGTCGCACTGACTCGGGGAAGCTCCACGTCCGTGCTGCGGCGCGGCGGCGATCACGCTGGGAGGGTCCGGCGGAGGGACGGCGCGCCCCCCCTCTCGCCGGACGCGTACGGGCGCCTCCGCAGCCAGGCCTGGCCCGGCGGGTCGGCGGCCGCCACGCCGCGCCCACGGCCCGCCCGATCGCGGGCGGGGGCCCTGCTGGCCGCCCTCCTGACCGCCGCCTCCCTCGCGGCGACCGCGCTCTCGCCGGCCTCGGCCCGTGCCCAGGAGGTGCGCACCGCCCCCAAGGTGGTGCTGGGCGGCGTACCCTTCGGGATCACGGTCGCGGCCCCCGAAGGCGAGCGCGCCTCCTGGGTGGAAGTGCGGAACGCGGACGGGGCGCTCCTCGCGTCGGGCTCGGCGCTGCCGGGCGACACCCTCCGCCTGGAGGGGATCGCCGTGGCCGCGCCCGCCGACCTGCCGCTCGCGGTGCGCGTGGGCGAGGCCTCCCTCGCGGTCGAGCCGTCCTTCGCGCCCGGCTGGTTCAGCCTGCTGCCCCCCCTGCTCGCCATCCTGCTCGCGCTGGTGTTCCGCGAGGTGATCACGGCGCTGTTGGCGGGCGTGTGGCTGGGTGCGCTCGCCGTGGCGGGCTACAACCCGCTCGCCGCCGTGTGGCGGGTCGTCGATCAGTACGCCGTCCCCGCGCTCGGCGACGTGGACGGCGGCCACACCCAGATCGTCATCTTCTCGCTGCTGCTGGGCGGCATGGTCGGCATCGTGGCGCGCAACGGCGGTACGCAGGGCATCGTCGACGCGGTCAGCCCGCTCGCGCGCACGCCCCGCCGCGGCAAGATCGCCACCTGGCTGGCCGGGCTCGCCATCTTCTTCGACGACTACGCCAACACGCTCATCGTCGGCAACACGATGCGGCCGATCACAGATCGGCTGCGCATCAGCCGTGAGAAGCTGGCCTACATCGTGGACTCGACCGCAGCGCCGGTGGCTGCGCTGGTGCCCATCTCGACCTGGGTCGGCTACGAGATCAGCCTGATCTCCGACGGGCTCGAGGCGGCGGCGTCTCAGCCGGGCACCGACCCGGCGACCGCGGCCTATCTGGTCGGGGCCAGCCCGTTCGGCGTGTTCCTGGCCACCATCCCCCACCTGTTCTATCCGCTGCTCGCGCTCGCGCTCGTCTTCATCACGTCGATGATGAACCGCGACCTCGGCCCCATGGCGCGGGCCGAGCAGCGCGCCGCGTCAGGGGGCGGCCTCTTCCGTCCCGGCGCCCAGCTCGCGGTCGACACCGAGGGCGAAGCGCTCGAGGCCAAGCAGGGCGTCTCGCCCCGCTGGTACAACGCGGGCATCCCCGTGCTCACCGTGATCCTGGTGGTGCTCGCCGGCCTCTACACCACCGGCCGGGCGTCGGCCGGCCCCGACGCGAGCCTCATGGACGTGTTCGGCGACGCCGACCCGTTCTCGACCCTGCTCTGGGGATCGTTCGCCGGCTGCGTCGTCGCGGTGCTGCTCTCGGTGACCCAGCGCCTGCTCACCATGCAGGAGGCGCTCGACGCCTGGCTGGGCGGCATGAAGGCCATGCTCATCGCCATGGTCATCCTCACGCTCGCCTGGTCGCTCGGGCAGGTCACCGAGGACCTGGGCACCGCCCAGTACCTCGCGCAGCTCCTGTCGGACTCGCTCCCGGTGCAGCTCATCCCGGCCCTCGTGTTCGTGACCGCGGCGGCGATGGCGTTCGCCACGGGCACCTCGTGGGCCACGATGGCGATCCTCATCCCGATCGTGATCCCGCTCACCGTGGGGCTCGGCGGCGCCACCGGCTTCGAGACGGGCAGTCACGCCTCGATCCTGCTCGGAGCCATCAGCTCGGTGTTGGCGGGCGCGATCTTCGGCGACCACTGCTCGCCGATCTCCGACACGACCGTGCTCTCGTCGACCGCTTCGGCGTGCGACCACGTCGACCACGTGCGCACGCAGCTCCCCTACGCGCTGCTCGTGGCGGTGATCGGTGTGCTGATCGGAGATCTGGGCACCTCGTACGGGCTGCCGAACTGGATCGCGCTCGTGGGCGGCCTGCTCATCCTGGTGGCGGTCGTGCGGGTCTTCGGGCGCCCGGTCGAGCCGGTCGCCGAAGCGGCGGTGGCCGCGGCGGAGGCTCCGGCCGACTGACCCGCGGCCGGCCGCCGCGCGCGCCGCGGTCCCGGTCGGCCGCCGGCGCTCAGGCCTCGTCCAGGGCGAGCAGGGCCTCTTCGGCGGCTTCCCAGGCGGCCAGGGCCTCGGTCACGGCCGCGCTCAGGCGCGCGCGCTCCTCTTCGAGCGCGCGGACCCGTTCGGGCTCGACGCGCTCGTGGAAGTCGGGCGCACAGAAGGTCTCGTCGATCTCGCGCAGCCGGGCCTCGAGGGCTTCGACGCGCTGCGTCGCCTCGTCCCGCTGCCGCTCGAGCTTGAACCGGTTCGGCCGGGGCCGGCGGCCGGAGCGCCTCTGCCCGCCGGCCTCGCGGTCGCCCCCGCCCTCGTCGCTCCCCCGGCCGGCCCGCTCGCTGCGACGCTCCTCGCGGCGGCGGAGCAGCACCTGGTCGGCGTCGAGGTGGTCGTCACCGCAGGCGTGTACGTACTCCTCGTACGTGCCGGGGTAGTCCCGCAGGCCGTCGGGCCGAACCTCGACGATGCGGGTGGCCAGGCGGCTCACGAACCAGCGGTCGTGCGATACCAACACGAGCGTGCCGTCGAAGGCCCGCAGACCCTCGACCAGCGCCTCGATCGACTCCAGATCGAGGTGGTTGGTGGGCTCGTCGAGCACGAGCACGTTGGGCCGCTCGATCGCCAGCCGCGTGAACACCATGCGTGCGGCCTCGCCGCCCGAGAGCGCCGAGAGGGGCCTGGTCACGTCGTCTCCGGAGAACAGCATCAGCGCGAGCTGCCCACGCACGAATCCGGGATCCCGCTCCGGACAGGCGTCCCGCACCCAGTCTTCGACGGTGCGATCCAGGTCTTCGAGCTGCTCGTGGTGGTCCTGCGCGAAGTAGCCCACGTGGGTCTCGTATCCCCAGGTAACCTCACCTTCGTCGGCCTCGAGCGCGCCCACGGCGATGCGCAGCAGCGTCGACTTCCCGATGCCGTTCGGCCCGAGGATGGCCACGCGGTCGCCCCGCTCGACGGTGAGGTCGACGCCGTGCAGCACTTCGTTGTCGCCGAACGCCTTGCGGACGCCGCGCAGCCGCAGCACCTCGCGTCCGCTCGCCCGCCGTGGCTCGAAGCGGAAGGTGGGGTAGCGCCGTGAGCTGCGCGGCAACGCCTCGAGTCCTTCGGCCTTCTTCTCGATCAGCCGCAGCTTGCTCTGCGCCTGGCGCGCCTTGCTCGCCTTCGCCCGGAAGCGCTCCACGAACTTCTGGTGGTGCGCGATGTCGCGCTCGCGGCTCGCGATCTCTTTCTCGCGACGCTCCCGCTCGCTCTGCTTGGCCTCGAGGAACGCGCTGTAGTTGCCCGGATAGAGGAGGACCGTTTCGTAGTCGACGTCGAGGATCTGCGTCGCGACGTTGTCGAGGAAGCGGTGATCGTGCGAGATCACCACGACGGGCCCTTCGAACTGGGTCAGGAACGTCTCGAGCCAGCGGATGGAGAGGATGTCGAGGTGGTTCGTGGGCTCGTCGAGCAGCAATACGTCGGGCCGGCTCGCCAGCACCTGCGCCAGCAGGACGCGCAGCTTGAACCCGCCCGAAAGCGTCGCGAGCGGCTGCTCGTGGAGCGCCGCCGGGATGCCGAGCCCCTCGAGAATCGCGGCCGCCCGGGCCTCGGCGGTGTAGCCGTCGAGACGCTGCACCGCCTCCTCGACCGCCGTGAAGCGCTCGGCGTCGAAGTGCTCTTCGGCTGCCGCGAGAATGGCCTGCCGCTCCTGCAGCGCCTCCCAGAGCTCGGCGTCTCCCATGAGGGCCACGTCGAGAATGCGCTCGTGCTCGTGCAGGAACTGGTCCTGGCGCAACGTGCCGAGGCGCAGCCGCCGCGGAATCGACACGGTGCCGTCGCTCGGTTCGATGTCGCCCGCGAGGATGCCGAGCAAGGTGGTCTTGCCCGACCCGTTCGCGCCCACCAGCCCGTAGCGCTCTCCGGGGTTGAGCTGGAACGAGGCTCCGCGGAACAACGTGCGGTCGCCGAACTCCTTGGTGAGGTTCGAGACGGAGATCATGCGGCCGTCAGCGGCGACCGCCGAACGCGCGGCGCCCCACGCCGAGCAGGAACGGCTCGTCGCCGATCGGGCCGCCTTCCGAGACCGCCCAGTCGTAGCTGAAGAGCAGCACGCCGTGGGCGCCCTGACGGCGGGCGATGTCGATCTTGTCCAGCGTGCCCTGCGGGGTGGTCTGGTAGGCCCCGATGCCCGCCCACACGCGCCGGGGCCCGGCGCGCTCCACCGCGTCGGCCACCAGGCTGCGGAAGCGCTCGTCGTCGGGGGTGTAGGCCATCGGTGCCACCACGTCGAGCAACCCCTCGGCCACCCACGAGGGCCAGTCCTGATAACGGTAGCGGACCGCGTCGACGGGATCGGCGAAGACCGCGGCCGACACGAGCAGGTCCGGACGGTCGGCCTTCACCCCGTACGAAACCCGCTCGACGAGTTCGCTCACCTGTTCCCGCCGGAACTCGTCCCAGGGGCCCGGCAACGCGTCCGGCCAGGCGAGCGGATCACCACCCGAAGCCCGTTCGAGTTCGGCGCGGCGCGCCGGCGACAGTCTGCGCGACACCCAGCGGCGGAAGCGGTCCACGGCATAGGGGGAATAGTCGAAGTCGGGTCCCGGATAGCGGACGTAGTCGAAGTGGATGCCGTCCAGTTCGTAGCCCCGTGCCAGCTCCATCCAGACCCGGTAGATGCGCTCCTTCACCTCGGGGCGGGCCGGCGACAGGTAGAGGCCCTCCACCCGGTCCCGGTGCTCACGAGCCCAGGCGAGCAGGCGTTGCACGTAGGCGGGATCGCGCGGATCGACGGCGCGGAGCTCACGCGCCAGATCGCGGGGAACGGCGAGCCACTCGGGGTGGGCACGCACGACGTGCCGGGGGTCTTCGGGCAGGTCGCCCAGGCCGGCGACGATGTAGGTGTTCACCCAGGCGTGTACCTCGATCCCCCGCCGGTGCGCCTCGTCGATCACCAGCGCGAGCGGATCGAAGCCGGGGCGCTCGGCCACCGCGGGCGCGAGCGGCAGCAGGTCGGAGCGATAGTAGGCGTCGCCGCGGCCGCGCACCTGCACCAGCAGCGTGTTGAACCCCGCCTCGTCGGCCCGGCGCACCATCTCACGAATCGCATCGGGATCGCCCAGCGTGGTGCGCACGACCCACAGTCCCCGCACCTCGTCGGCGGGCGGAAGGGTCTCGCCCGCCGCCGCGGGGCCCGGGGTGCGCGGAGCGCCCACGGGGCGGCACGCCGCCAGGGCGAGTGTGAACAGGAGCGTCCAGCGAGCGGCGCGGCCCGGAGTCATCGGCGTTCCCTGAAGAAGGCCCTGAGCAACTCGGCAGAGGCGTCCGCGAGCACGCCGCGCGTGACCGCGGCCCGGTGATTCAACCGCGGATCCTCCAGCAGGTTCCCCAGGCTGCCCGCCATGCCGGCCTTGGGATCGGCGGCCCCGTAGACCACCCGCTCCACGCGCGCCAGCACGCTCGCGCCCGCGCACATCGCGCAGGGCTCCAGCGTGACGTAAAGCGTGCAGTCGGTCAGTCGCCAGTCCCCGTGGCGCCGAGCGGCGCGGCGCAGGGCGAGCACCTCGGCGTGCGCGGTGGGGTCGGGCCCGGTCACCGTGCCGTTCGCCGCTTCCGCCACGAGCACGCCCCCCCGCACGACCACCGCGCCGACCGGCACTTCGCCCCGCATCGCCGCGCAACGTGCGAGTTCGAGGGCACGCGCCATCCAGCGCACGTCGCCCGCGCGGGCGGGCTCCTCGTGGAGGGGGATCGTCTGCGAAGGCACGGGCGTCGCGAGCGCGGCCCGGGTGCGGCTCAGTGCGCCGTCGTGCTCACCAGCGCCGGCGTCCCGTCGAAGCGACGGAAGAGCGCGGCCACACGGCCCATGAGCGGGATCGTCTCGGGGTCCTCGACCACCGTGGCCTCGCCTTCGGGGAGCGGTCGCAGGAACACGCCGCGGCCGTTGCGCGAGAAGCGGAAGTAGCCGGGGCCCTCGTCTTCGAGCGTGGCGACCACCACGGCGCCGTCCTCGAGGTCGTCCACGATCGCCGGCTCGATGAGCACGAAGTCGCCCTCGTGGGCCCCGATCGACACCAGCTCGTCGCCCCGCGCGCGCACGAAATACGCCCCGCGGGCTCCGGCCAGCCGCCGGTCGATCGACAGGAACATCTCGGCCCGCTCGCTGCGCAGGCCCGCGCGCTCCTCGGGAAGCTCGACGTAGCAGGGAATCGACACCGTCTGGGCGTTGAGGTCGACGCCCAGGATCTTCACGCCGCGCGAGCGCGACGGGTCCCGCTCGAGGAATCCCTTGTCGGCGAGCGCCTGCAGGTGCTCCGAGACGGTCTTGGTGCTCTTGATTCCGAAGCGTTCCCCGATCTCACGGATCGACGGCTGGTACGTATTGGTGCGCAGATACTGCACCATGTAGTCCAGGATCTTCCGTTCGATTTCCGTGAGGGTCTGGGCCATGGGGGCTCCGTCCGCTCCACAGACTTCGGAGGCTACCGTGTTGTCGAGGGGGGCGCCGGAGACCGACGCCACGGGCGAAACGCCGACCCTCCGCAGAGCGGGGCGACGCGGGATCGTTATCCTAATCTGCGGCGAAACAGGGTGTCAAGAAAGGAATTCGTTCAGGCTGAAGAATCGCCCGAGGGCGCGGCGATTTCGCCCCCGGAGAGGTGCTCGATCGCCCGGGCCAGCCGCTCGAGCGTGCGCTCGCGGCCCAGGAACACCAGCACGTCGAAGATCCCCGGGCTGTTCTGACGGCCCGTGACGGCCACGCGCAGCGGGTGGATCACCTTCCCGGCCCCTACGCCGCGCTCCTCGGCGTAGCCGCGGATCACGGCCTCGAGCGCCTCGCCGCTCCAGGCCTCCAGCGCCTGCAGGCGGGCCCGCAGGTCGTCCAGCACGAGGCGGGCCCATTCGGGGTCCTTCAGCCAGTGCTTGCGCACGGCCTCGTCCTCGTAGGCCACGTCCTCGGCGAGGAACGGCTCGGCCAGCTCGACGATGTCGGGCAGGCGGCGTGCGCGCGTCTTGAGCAGGTCGAGCAGCGCGTGATACCAGGCCTCCCGGGCCTCGAGCTCGGCGCCGGTCGCGAGTCCCGCCTCTTCGAGGAGCGGTGTCACCAGGGGCGCCAGACGCTCCGGCGGGGCGGCGTTGAAGTGCTGGCCCGAAAGCCAGTCGAGCTTCTTCAGGTCGAAGACGGCGCTCTTCCTGAGCACGCGCTCCAGACCGAAGCGCTCGACCAGCTCGGCGCGCGTCATGAACTCGATGTCGTCTCCCGGGCTCCAGCCCAGCAGGGCCAGGAAGTTCACCATGGCCTCGGGCAGGTAGCCCTCGCGGGCGTACTCGCCCACCGCGGTCGCCCCGTGCCGCTTCGACAGCCGTTTGCCGTCGGGCCCCAGGATCATCGGCAGATGGCCGAACACGGGCACGGGGTGGCCGAGCGCCCGGTAGAGCAGAATCTGCTTGGGCGTGTTCGAGAGGTGGTCGTCGCCTCGCAGCACATGGGTGATGCCCTGCTCCGCGTCGTCGGACGTGACGGCGAGGTTGTAGGTCGGGCTGCCGTCGGAGCGCAGGATCACCAGGTCGTCGAGCTCGGCGTTCTCGAAGCGGGTGGGCCCGTGCACCACGTCGTCCCACTCCGTCGCGCCGTCCGGCACCCGGAAGCGGATGGCGAACGGCTCGCCGCGCGCGGCGCGCTCCTCCGCCTCGTCGGGGTCCATGGCCTCGGCGATGCGGCGCAGCGCGCGCCGGTCGAGGTGTCCGCCGGCTTCCTCGTGCATGCGGGCCACCTCTTCGGGCGTCGTGAAGTCCCGGTAAGCGTGCCCCTCGGCCAGCAGCCGCTCGGCGGCCGCCCGGTGGCGCTCGACGCCCTCCGACTGGAAGTAGGGTCCCTCGTCCCAGTCCAGCCCCAGCCAGCGCATTCCCTCGAGGATGGCCTCGGTGTGCTCCGGACGCGACCGCTCCCGGTCGGTGTCTTCGATACGCAGCACGAACACCCCGCCCTGCCGGCGCGCGAAGAGCCAGTTGAACAGGGCCGTGCGCGCGCCCCCGACGTGCAGGTAGCCGGTGGGCGAGGGCGGGAATCGGACGCGGACGGACATGGCGGACAACGAAAACGAATCGTTGCCGCGTGTAAAGGGGTGAGCCTCAGGCTCCGGCGGCGGGCGCGGGCCGGGCCGCGGCGGCGGCCGCGCTCGGCGCCGCCGCGTC
>RFGQ01000158.1 GCA_003695865.1 Gemmatimonadota bacterium
CCGGCCGACCTGACCGCGGCCATCCGCAAGGTACACGACTTTCTGACCGTGGGCGCCCCGGCGCCGCTCCAGGAGGCCTGTGCCGCGGGGTTGCGGGACCTGGGGCCGGACTACTACGAGGGCATGGTGCGCGACTACCGGGCCAGGCGAGAGGTGTTGTACCAGGGACTCGCCGAGGCGGGCTTCGCCTGCGCGCCGCCCGAAGGCGCCTACTACATCATGGCCGACTTCGGGGCACTCTCGGACGAGGACGACCGCGCGTTCTCGCTGCGCCTGGCCTCTGCGGGGGGCGTCGCGCCCGTTCCCGGATCGAGCTTCTTCAGCGTCCCCGAGCGCGGGCGTAGTCTCGTCCGCTTCGCCTTCTGCAAGCGCCTCGAAACCCTCGAGGCCGCAGCCGAGCGCCTGCGCGCATTCGCCCGCGCCGGCAGTTGAGCGCAGGAGCGGAGTGGGTCAGGCCTCTCCAGAGCCGGGGGCCGCCCCGGGAGCCTCGCCGTCGTCCCCGCCCGCCGTTCCTGCTGCTCCGCCTTCGGAGGCGCCCGCCTCGCCCGCCCCGGGAGCCTCGCCGTCGGTCGCGGCCCCTCCACGGCCTTCCACGGGGGTCCCGAGCGGGAGCGGCTCGGCCTCTTCCACGTATGCGATGCGGCCTTCCCACTGCCGCATCATCTGGACGAAGGCGTGGGCAAGGTCGGGATCGAACTCGGTTCCGGCTCCCTCTTCGATGTAGCTCAGCACCTTCTGCTGTGGCCAGGCGTCGCGGTACGGTCGGTTGGTCCGCAGCGCGTCGAAGACGTCGCACACGTGCACCATGTTGCTGGCCTGGTGGCACGCGCGGGCGTAGTGGAGCGTGGGGTACCCTCCGCCGTTCAGGCGGATGTGGTGCTCGTAAGCGACCACCGCGGCGAGGTCGAGGTTCTCTTCGGTCTCGATGATGATGCGCGCGCCCTCGACCGTGTGACCGTTCATGACGCTGCGCTCTTCGTCGGTCAGCTTCCCCGGCTTGTTCAGGATCTCTTCCGGAATGCGCACCTTGCCCAGGTCGTGCAGCAACCCCGAGATGCCGAACATGCGCACCTCGTTGGGCCCGAGTCCCACGAACTCGGCCAACGCCATCGCCAGGATCGACACGTTCATGGCGTGGGTGGTCGTGTACTGGTCGAAGCGCTTGAGACGCAACAACGGAATGAGGAACGCCTGGTCGCCGTGCATCGCCACCGACAACGAACGCACGATGGCCTCCGCCTCGAGCAGGTGCAGGTCCTCGCGGTCGCGGAGCTCCTCGTGCAGCCAGCGCACCGCGTCGACCTCCTCGCGAAGCGTGTAGGCCAGCGTGGCGGTTGCGATTCCGGCTCCACCCAGGTCCTCTCCCTCGGCCTGTCCCTCGAGCCCGACCGTGCCGAAACGGATCGCCGTCGGACGCGACTGGCGGGTCTCGGACGTGTCGGGCACCTGCCCACTCAGCCTCCGGTACACGTCGTCGAGAAACGCGTCGAGATCGTCGCGTGCAACCGGCCCGGTGAACTCGAGCCTCTGCACCCCGACCGACGCCAGTCGCCGCCCCCAGTCCCAACGCTTGAGCGCCTTGAGGGGACGGTCCCCCAGAATGATCTCCTCCCCGAGGAAGGTCATCCGGGGAGTCGGATCGGAGTCCTGAAGCCGGCACAGCCGCTCGTACGCCGCATCGATGGCCCGTTCGCGCGCGGGGTGGCCGTCCTTGTAAAGGGCCATCGTCGACACCGCCTGGGCCAGGCTCGTGAGGAAGTCAGCGGCAGCCTGCTGGCTCATGCGGGTGTCTCCCGTGCGGCCTCGCGCACGTCGGGGTCCTTGGAGCGGCGCGCTTCCGCGAGCAGCGGACGCGCCTTCGGGTGTCCATCCCAGCGCTGTGCGAGCACGCGCAGCGCCGCCAGGCGCTCGACCGATTTGGGCGCGAGCCGCCGCCGCCCGAACAGGGTGCGCCCCCCTTCGAGCAGGCGTACCAGCGCGTCGAGCGCCAGCGTCGAGCGCGACGGCTCGAGCACGCGCACCGCCAGGGCGCGAAGGTCGTCGGGCCGGTTGTCGTTGAGGACCACCCGGTTCACGAGGATCGGGGTCAGGGTCTCCGGAAGCTGCCCACGGAGCTCGAGCAGGGCCATCCGCACCATGCGCTCGTCTTCGTCGGCGAGAGCCGCGGCGAGCGCGCGTTCGCGCAGCGACGATTCCCGGAGCGCCACCGGCAGCGCCTCGCGCCGCACGCGGGCGTCGGGATGCTGCAGGAAGGGGCCGGCCGTGAACTCCGGAGGGCGAATGCCCAGGCGCTGAATCAGGGCCAGCATGTTCCGCAGCACGAACCAGCGGGTGTCCTCCATGCGCTCGGCCACTCTCGCCGCGACCGCATCGGAGTCCATGCGGGCCACCACGTCGAAGACCTTACGGCGGATGGCCCGCGACGGCGATTCGGCGAGTACGTCGAGTAGCGGGTCGATGGCCGCTTCGCCCATGCGCTCCACGATGCGGCGCAGCGCGTCTTCGTCGACGTCTTCACCCGCCAGCACGCGCCTCAACTGCGCCGGGCTGGCCAGGTGCTGGCGCAGGCGCTCGACGGCCGGGTTCTCGGCGGGTGCGGTCTCGATCAGGTGGATCAGCCAGGGGGTCTGCCCCTGATCGACGAGGTCGGCCACGGCCTTGTGCACGGTGGGGCCCCAGGCGCCGATCTCGACCGACATCTCGATGAGCCGGGCCGCGCCGGACAGCTCCTCCTCGACGGCGCCGTCCTCGGGCGCGAACACGGGTGCCGCGCGGGCCATCTGGTCGAGGATGAGCGTGTAGGCGTCGGGGTTCGGGTCTTTCAACTCCCAGTCTTCGATCAGCTCCTCGACGTTCTCACGCAGGGCCTCGTCCGCCTGATAGGGTACTCGGGCGGGCCCCGATTCGGCGTGCATGGCCAGCTTGGTGAGCAGACGCGTCATGGAGTTGGAGATCGTCTGTTCCGAGGCGTTCGCCGCGGCCCGGAGCACCTTCATGACCGCTTCGACGGCGAGCCCCTGCGACGCGTCGAGCACGAACTGCTTCCGCTGGTAGAAGTCGCCGCCCATCTCCACGAGCCGCTGCAGCGTCGGGTCGTCGAGTTCCTGAATGAGCGTCGAGACCTGCTCGCGCACCACCACGCTCTCCTGACCCTTGCCCTGCTTGAGTTCGTCGGCGAGCTGCAGCAGGTACCCCACGATCACCTGGTCGTAGGCGGCCTCGCGGCGATGCCGGCGGATCGACTCGGCGATGCGCTCGGGGTGGTTTGCCATGGCGGGATCGAACTCGCCCTCCCCCGCCATCGCCGATCGCGCCAGGCCGAGCCACAGCTCCGAGGCCCGGTGGGTCTGAACCGACTGCCGCTCCCCGTCGGCCAGGCGCAGGCGCTCGTAGCCGAGCCCGAAGAGCTGCACGTGGTCCCACTGCGGGATGCGATCGCCCCGCAGGCCGAGCGGCTGCCCCTCGACATCGGCGTCGGCGGCAAGCGTCTTGAGCAACTCCTCGATCTCGAACAGGTCGGGCCGGCGCTCGAACGTGAGGGCTCCCAGTTGGTGCTCGTGCAGCCGCTTCGCCAGATCCGAGAGCACCGGGTGTTTCGAATCGGTAGCGACGCCCTCGATGACGAGCTGGTCGTGCGCGATGCCGATCGAAAGCGACTTCCGGTCGCGGAAGAGGATGTCGAGACGGTCGAGCACGTTCTCGGCCGCGGGCCTGAGCGACGGGTGACCCGGCGGATACATCGCAAAGCGATGCACGGCGATGGAGAATTGGATGAGGAATTCCCCCAGGTCTCGCGACAGGGTCGCTTGCGGCTCCTCTGCGGGGGCCGGGGCTGTGGGGGTGTCGGACACCGGGTGTCTCGTCCTCGGTTCAAGACAGGGCCCATACGCGCCGGGCCGTGGGCGGAATGCTCTGTTACAGCTTCCCATCTGTCAAGAAACGACCGGGTGCGACGCGGGGTTCGCCCTGAAGGGCCGCCGGGCTCGGCCCGGGGACCCTCCGCACGGCCGAATCGCTTACCTTTTCGAGTCCTCCCCACCCGGGCGGACGATCGGATCGATCGCACGCAGGAGAAGCCAATCCATGGGTGAGCCTTCAGCCACACCCTCTGCGGCCCCGCCCGGGCGGGACGCGCCTCCCCGGGACGAACGTGTGCCGACCCTGGCCCTTTCGGGCAGCATGAGGCTGTTCGGACACGACCCGACGGCCGCCGAAGCGCGCCTCGTGCCGAGGACCGCCCGCTGGCGCTGGAGCCGCGCCGCACTGCGCATGGGGATCGCACTGGTGCTCGCGCCGCTTGCCGCGCTGGTGCCGCCGCACGCGCCCTGGGCCCTCGGCGTTCTGGGGGTGGGATTCGTACTCGCGCGTCGCCGGTGGCGGGAGCGCTACACCCTGGTCCGGGCGGAGGGGCGCTGCCCCCGCTGCGGCGCCGATCTTCGACTGGAGCGTCCCGCGCCGCTCGCCTCGCCACACGCCTTCTCGTGCGGCACCTGCCACCACGAGCCCGCCCTGTATCTGGATCCCGACGAAGGGCGAGACTGACCCGCGCCGCGGGTCCACACGGCCTCGCGAAGTTCGGGGCTGCGCCCGGGGTGGGGAAACCCCGGGCGCGCCTCCGACGTCCTACAGGGAAAGCGTCCGCCCGCCGGGACCGATGGTTCCGGGGCGGGCGCGACCGGCCTGGCGGCCGGTCGCTACGGGGGGAGTCGCCCCCCGGCCCGCCGTCCAGGGGGACGGGGGTCCGATGTTGGAGGGTGCGGGCCGGTGCGGCTCCACCCGTGGGAAAGGGATGCACGATGCACGGGACGACGAGGATGGGACGGGTGGTGCTCACGGTGGTCTTCACGGCGTTGACGGCCGCCCCGCTCGCGGCTCAGGAGGCGGGCGAGGCCGAAGCACTCGAGGCGCGGGCCCAGGGGCTCGTGGCCGATTTCCGCGACCTGGACAAGGCGGCGGGGCTGCTCGAGAAGGCGGGCGACCTTCGGTTGGAGGGCGACCCCCAGGGCGTGTCGAACCTGGTCGAGGCGGGCAAGCTCTGGTTCTACGAGGGGAAGGCCGACCGCGCCGCCCGCGCGCTGGCCAAAG
>RFGQ01000159.1 GCA_003695865.1 Gemmatimonadota bacterium
CCGGGACGCTGCGGATCCGGGGAGGCGCCCACGGGGCCACCCACGGCCCGCACCCGCCTTCCCCTGCGCCGGCGCACGTGCATCTCGATCACGCAGAGACCGGCGGCCGTGAGCGCGGTGGCGGCCAGCCCCGTCTGCCCCGCGAACCAGAACCCGCCCCAGCGCGCTCCGCCAAAGTGGATGAGCGCCGGCCCCGCGATGTCGACCAGGGCGAACGACAGGAGCACTCCGGCGAGCGCGCCCCGTGCGCGGCCGGGCACGCGGCTGCGGAAGAGCAGCGCCAGGAGCACGACGACGGGCAGCACGTCGGCCAGCGTGCGTCGCCAGACCTGATCGAGCACCTCGAACCAGGGGAGCGCGAACAGGAAGCGGGTGGCGTCGGGGTCGGTCTCGTTCCCGAGGATCCAGAAGGCAGCGCCGGAGGGCGAGAGCCCGGCGCGCAGATGCTGCTGGAGGAGCCCGGCCGCGTAGCCCAGAACGAAGAAGAGCAGCACGCCCGTGTAGAGCACCCGGTAGCCCGTGGGCAGGCGGTCGAGCGTGAGCAGCGAAGCAGGGCGCGCGGGTGTGTCCCCGGCGGGGATGACGTCGCCGCGAGGGTCGGGGACGGGTTCGGAGCCCGTGTCAGCGTCCGCCATCGAGTGGATGCGAACGGGCCGGCTGCGCCGCGGCCGAGGGGCCGTACAGCGCCTCGACCGTGGCCAGCGCCCTGCGTACGCCCCGATTGAGCGAGTTCACCGAGATCGTCGCCCCCGTGATGTTGACGATGTCGCGGTGGGTGCGGATCGGGTCCCGCGCGCGTTTGCCGCGGTACTGCCGCAGGAAGCGGCGGTGGCGCACCTCGTCGCCCCGGTCTTCGCGGTACACCATCACCTCGACCCCACGCACGGCGAAGTCGGGCGTCACACCCACCATGAAGGTGATGGGACGGTACTTGCCGCGCTCGTCGAGCACCAGGGCGTAGCCGGCCAGGCGCCCCTCGCCGTCGCGCACGCGCAGGACCTCGACCGGCCCTTCGGGCACCCGGGCCCGCGCGCGCTGTTCGATGGACGCCCGCTGGGAGGGCGGAAGCTCCCACTCGTCCACGGTCACGGCGCCGTGGTCGGGGAAGATGGCGGCGTGACCGTGGA
>RFGQ01000160.1 GCA_003695865.1 Gemmatimonadota bacterium
CGTCTACGACGGCGAGCGCCTGCTCGTGGGCGTCGTGGCCTACGACCGCGAGCCCGATCGCGTGGTCGCGCGCATCCGCCAGCGCGACCGGGTCATGGACCGGAGCGGCTTCGGTGGTCAGCCCTCCTTCGCCGGCGACGACGCGATCGCGCTCCTTTTCGATCCGTTCCACGACCACCGCAACGGCGTCGTCCTGGCGACGAACCCGAACGGAGCCGAGTTCGACGCGCTCCTCACGGACGAGGGCCGCGAGTTCAACGTGGACTGGCGAGGCGTCTGGGAGGTGGCGGCGACGCGCACGGCCGAGGGCTGGTCGGCGGAATTCGAGATCCCGCTGCGCACCCTGCGCTATCCGGTCGTCCGCGGCGAGTCGGTGTGGGGCCTCAACGTATTCCGGATGATCAGGCGCAAGAACGAGGAGGTGCTGTGGCGCTCGTGGTCGCGCGAGAACGAGGGCTTCCAGCGCGTCAGCCGGGCCGGGCACCTGCGGGGGCTGGTCGACCTTCCCGAGCCCGGCATCAACCTGGAGATGAAGCCCTACGTGCTCGCCGGCGCCCGCCAGGAACGCGGGCTCACCGGCGACCTGCCCACCGACGGCGACTTCGACACCGGCCTCGACCTGAAGACCGAGCCCATCCCCGGACTCGTGCTCGATGTGACGCTCAACACCGACTTCGCGCAGGTCGAGGTGGACGACGCCCAGGTGAACCTCACGCGCTTCGACCTCTTCTTCCCCGAAAAGCGCGACTTCTTCCTGGAGAACGCGGGCATCTTCGAGTTCGGGCTTCCTCAGAATCCCTTCGGGCCGCCCCCGTTCCTCCTCTTCTTTTCGCGCAGGATCGGAATCGGCGCCGACGGCGAGGTGCCCATCCTGGGCGGCGCCCGACTCACGGGACGCGCCGGAGGCCAGACGCTGGGCTTCATGAACGTGCTCACCGACGAAACCACCTCGGATCCGGTGACGAACTTCGCCGTGGCGCGGGTGAAGCGCGACGTGGGGGGGAGCGCGTACGTGGGGCTGATGGCCACGGACCGCCGCAGCTCGGAGGGCTGGAATACCGCGGTGGGTGTGGACGGAAGCTTCTGGCTGGGGCCCCTCAACCTGCAGGCCTTCGCCGCCCGCACGGCGAGCAAGGGGCCGGGCGGCGACGACGAGGCGTTCCGCGTGGCCCTCGACTACACAGGGGACCGCTTCGGCGGCTTCGCCCAGTTCTTCGAGATCGGACCCGACATCGAGGCACGCTCGGGCTTCATCACGCGCACCGACATCCGCCGCAGCGAGCTGTTCCTGCGCTATACTCCGCGGCCCGATCTGCCCGGCGTGCGCAAGATCACGATCTTTTCGGGCGGGAACTACCAGACGCGCACCGACAACGTGTTCCAGGACTACAGCGTGGGGCCGAACGTGACGCTCGAGTTCGAGTCGGGCGATCAGATCAGCGGGTCCTTCAACCGGGGTGAGACGCGCCTCGACGAGGGCTTCACGCTGGCCGACTCGGTGCCCATCCCCGCGGGGCGCACGTCGACCGACAACTGGCGCGTCTCGTTCACGAGTTCGCCTTCGCGCGCGGTTTCGGCGTCGGCCGCGTACGCGCGCAGTGACTTCTTCGAGGGCACGCTCACGAGCCTGTCGGGCACCCTGAGCGCCTCGCCCACGCCCTCGTTGACCGCTTCGCTCACGCAGCAGCACGATCGTGTGCGTGTGCCGGGAGGCGGGTTCACGGTCGACATCACCCGCGCGCGGCTCGGCTACGCCTTCTCCACGAAGTTGTTCGCGAACCTGCTCGTGCAGTACAACCGCTTCGAGGGCACGCTGTCGACGAACCTGCGCGTGAACTTCATCCACCGGCCCGGATCCGACCTGTTTCTGGTGTTCACCGAGGAGCGGGGCACGGAGCGCCGGCTGTGGGACGTGGCGGACCGGGGCACCGTGGTGAAGCTCACCTACCTGCAGCGCTTCTAGCGCGGTGCCCCGGCCCGGGGGCGACGCGTGTGCGCCCGCGCTTCGGGAGGCGAGGGAGGCGTGCCCGCGATTC
>RFGQ01000161.1 GCA_003695865.1 Gemmatimonadota bacterium
GGGTGTAGAAACCGCGGCCGGACTTGCGGCCCAGGCGTCCCGCCTTGACCATCTTCCGCAACAGGGGGCAGGGACGGTACTTGCTGTCCCCCAGCCCCTGGTGCAGGACCTCCATGATGGCCAGGCAGGTGTCGAGGCCGATGAGGTCGGCCAGGGCCAGCGGACCCATGGGGTGGTTCATGCCGAGCTTCATGACGGTGTCGATGGCCTCGGCTTCGGCCACGCCCTCCATGAGGGCGAACACCGCCTCGTTGATCATCGGCATGAGGACCCGGTTCGACACGAAGCCCGGGAAGTCGTTCACCTCCACCGGGGTCTTGTCGAGTTCGCGCGAGAGCTCCATGACGGCTGCCGTCGTGGCGTCGTCGGTGGCCAGGCCGCGGATCACCTCGACCAGCTTCATCACGGGCACCGGGTTCATGAAGTGCATCCCGATGACCGCGTGCGGGCGACCGGTGCGTGCCGCGATCTCGGTGATCGAGATGGACGACGTGTTGCTGGCCAGGATGCAGCCGTCCGGCGCGTGCTCGTCGAGGGTGCGGAACAGCTCGTACTTCAGCTCGGCCTTCTCGGGCACGGCCTCGACCACGAGTTGGGCCTCCGCGACGCCTTCGGCCACCGACGCGCAGGTCGTGATCCTCGCGAGGGCCTGGTCGCGCTCCTCGGCCGAGATGCGCTCCCTGGCGACCTGCCGGTCCAGGTTCCGGGCGATCGTGGCGAGTGCCCCCTCGAGCACCTGCTGCGACACGTCGATGAGCGTCACCGCGCGGCCGTGAAGCGCCCCGACGTGCGCGATCCCGTTCCCCATCGTGCCGCCGCCGACGACGGCCATGCGTTCGATCTTCATGATCTATCGACTCGGACTCCAGGTCCTCGTTCGTTCGTTCCGGAAGCGCACGGCCCGGCGCACGGGGACGCGGACCGGCAGAAAAAAGCCCCGACCGATCAGAATCGGTCGAGGCTCGCAGGCCGCACCCGACGGGCTACGACGAGCGCGATCAGCAC
>RFGQ01000162.1 GCA_003695865.1 Gemmatimonadota bacterium
CGACGGCTCATGGACGATCGGCGCGATGCCCGAGCTGCGCCCGGTCTATCGCCTGCCCGAGCTGCTCGCGGCGGGTCCGGATCAGAGCGTGTTCGTGGTCGAGGGCGAGAAGTGCGCCGACGCCCTGGCGAGCGTGGGGCTGATCGTCACCACGAGCGCTGGCGGGTCGAAGGCGGCGGCGAAGACGGATTGGTCCCCGCTGCGCGGGCGCGAGGTGGTCATCATCGCCGACAACGACGACGCCGGCGACGCCTACGCCGACGAGGTCGCGGCACGCGCGCACGCAGCGGGCGCGGTCGAAATCCGCATCCTGTCGACGCGCAACCTCTGGTCCGAGGCCCCCGAGGGCGCCGATATCGCCGACCTGCTGGGCGATGACGGGCCGTGGTCCTGCAGGGACGATGCCGACATCCGCGAGGATCTGCTGCAGGCCGCCGAGTCCGTGGAGCCCTGGCGCCCCGAGCCCGGGTCCGAGCCGCTGCGCTGGCGTCCATTCCCCGTGGACGCGCTGCCCGAGCCTGTGCGTTCGTTCGTGCAGCGTGGCGCCGAGGCGATGGGCTGCGACGCGGCGTTTCTGGCCCTGCCCCTGCTGGCGGGGCTGGCGTCGGCGGTCGGCAACGCGCGGGCGATCGAGCTGAAGCGCGGGTGGCGGGAGCCGTCGATTCTGTGGACGGCCATCGTGGGCGAGAGCGGGACGCTCAAGACGCCCGCGATGCGGGCGGCGCTGGAGGCGATCGACGAGGCGCAGCGTCGCGCGTTCGCGGAGCACGCTGAGGCCATGAGAGAATACGAGGACCAGCTGCGGTACTACGAGGCCGAGCTGATCGCCTGGCGGAAGGACGCATCGCGCGGCGGCGCCGGGAACCCACCGAAGAAGCCGGAAAAGCCCGTCTGCGAGCGATTCATCGTAAGCGATACCACCGTCGAGGCGCTCGCGCCGATCCTGCTGGAGAACCCCAAGGGCGTCCTTCTGGCCCGCGACGAGCTGGCCGGGTGGCTCGGGTCGTTCGATCAATACAAGAAGGGCGCCCGCGGCGGGGCCGACTGTGCGCACTGGCTGAGCATGCACAACGCCCAATCCCTGACCGTCGATCGCAAGACGGGCACG
>RFGQ01000163.1 GCA_003695865.1 Gemmatimonadota bacterium
GGCGGCGCCCCCCGGCCGGCTGCAGGAGCGGGTTCAGCTCGGCGTCGAGCCCGCCCAGGTTGCTGGGCGGCATACCGCGCCAGTCCGCGTTCGAAGTGACCAGATCGAGGCGTGCGTGCCCCAGGCGGGGAGCCGGCCGGGCAGGGCGCATGAATCGCGCAGCCAGACGGTCGAGAATGTGCACCGCGAGGCCGGGCGTTTCGGGGCCCAGGCGTGCCCGCGCGGCATCGACGAAGCGCACGATCTCGGCCTCGGAGTAGGGCTTGTGCGCTACGATCTGCTCGGGCAGCAGTCCGAACCCACGAAGCTTCTCGAGGTCGTCGTAAACGGGGTCGAGCGGGCTCACGCGCAGGTGGGTCTGAGCCGACGCAGAGGGGGCCGCGCCAAAGGCGGCCAGGCAGACGAGCCCGGCCGACAGCAGCCGTCGAGGGCGCATCCCGCCCCGTCGCCGACGTCGGGGCCGACCGAGTGGGCGATCGGTGAGGGTCGGGTCGGCGTGCCGGCGGAAGAGCCGGAATGCGTGCATCATTGCGTCCGTGGACGAAGGGGCGAAGGCAGGTTGGGCCTGCAGGTGGTCGTTCCGGCGCACCGGTTCGGGCAACTGGAGGGGGCGGGACGGCGGACCCGACCGCCGCGGGTGCGCGCCGGGGCATGCTCGCGCGGGCGATCGGGGGCCGCGACCGCAGAATAGCACGCCCCGGAGGGAGGGCGAAAGGGCGTGCGCGGCAGGGACGAGGAGCCACCGTGCCCCGGGATGAGGAGCCGCCGTGGTGCGGGCGGTTGGGCCTCTGCGTGGCGGATCGAGGCGGTGGCCATGCCCGAACGGCGGAGGCGCCGCGTCCTTGCCATCGGCGAGCCCGACGGCGTAGCCTTGGCGATGCGCCCGCCGTCCGTCGTGCGCGTGCCTGCCCCGACCCCGGCGCTGTTCGCTGCCTGCATGACCACCTCTCTCGTCACCGGAGCTTCGGGCTTCGTGGGATCGGCCGTCGCACGGCGACTGGCGGCCGCGGGCCACCGAGTGCGTGTGCTCGCCCGTCCCACGAGCGACCTGCGTAATCTCGAGGGGCTCGACGTGGAGGTCGTGCTTGGCGATCTCCTCGATCCGCCGAGCCTACGACGCGCGGTCGAGGGGTGCGACGCCCTCTTCCACGCGGCGGCCGACTACCGCCTGTGGGTGCCCGACGCGGAACGGATGATCGCGACCAACGTGGACGGCACTCGTGCCCTGATGCTCGCGGCCCTCGACGCCGGCGTCGGACGCGTCGTCTACACGAGCAGCGTGGCGGCGCTCGGCTACCGGCCGGACGGAGAGCCCGCCGACGAGCGGACGACCGTCTCCCTGGACGCCATGGTCGGCACCTACAAGCGGTCGAAATACCTGGCGGAGCAGGCCGTCCTGGAGCTGGTCGAAGCCAGGGGCCTGCCTGCCGTGATCGTGAATCCGTCTTCTCCCATGGGCCCTCGCGACGTCAAGCCGACCCCCACGGGGCGCATCGTCATCGACGCGGCGTGCGGGCGCATGCCGGCGTTCGTGGACACCGGACTGAACGTGGTCCACGTAGAGGACGTGGCCGAAGGGCACCTGTTGGCGTTCGCGCGGGGCGCGGTCGGAGAGCGCTACGTGCTCGGGGGCGAAAACCTGACGCTGCGCGAGATCCTGGTGCGCGTCGCGGAGCTGGTGGGCCGCAGTCCTCCCGGCCTGAGAATCCCGCACGGAGCGGCTCTCGCCTTCGCGCACGCGAGCGAGGCGTGGGCGCGTCTGCGGGGCAGAGAGCCCATGGCCACGGTCGACGGCGTGCGCATGGCGAGGCGAAAGATGTTCTTCTCGTCCGCCAAGGCTGCCCGCGAGCTCGGCTACGCACCCCGGCCGGCGCAGGAGGCGCTCCGCGACGCGGTGCGCTGGTTCGGAGAGAATGGCTATCTCGACTGAAGCTCCGAAGGACCCCGCACGCGGGCCGAGCGACGGACGGCGTCGCGCCACACCGGAAGCAGGTCGGTTTCGAGCACATCGCGCCACGTGGGCCGCCCGCTGCCCTCGAGGGCTCCGCGGCGCAGCCTCGCCCGGCGCCCGTCGTCGCGGAGCAGCGCGTCGAGGGCCTCGGTCCAGGCTCCTGGATCGGGGTCCCGGACCACGATGCCGTCCACCCCGTCGCGCACGCGTTCGGGGGCGCCCCCCTCGTCGGCGACCACGGCGGGCAGCCCGCATGCCTGGGCCTCGAGTACGACGTTGCCGAACGTCTCGGTCCGCGACGGAAACACGAGCAGGTCGCAGCTCGCGTAGATCCAGCCGAGTTCGCTCTGCGGGAGCGGTCCGGTCATCGAGACACCCTCACCCAACAGGTCCGACACCTCGCGAGCCTGGTTTCCGCGTCCGACCAGCAACGCATGGACCGGGTGCCCTCGCTCGCGTAGCGCGCGCACCGCGTGCGCGAACGTGAGCACGCTCTTGCTCGGATCGACCCGGCCGACGAACAGGAGCGCCACGGTGTCGGGCGGCACTCCAAAGCGCCGGGCCAGCCGCCGCCGGTCGGCCCGCTCGGGGGCGAACACGGCGCGGTCGATGCCGCGGCCCAGGTACGACACGCGCTCGGCGCCCACGATCGAGGCCGCATGTTCGAAGTCGCGCGTCTGCGATACGAGCACGTGCGCGCAGGCTCGCCAGTGCCGCTCGATGCGGCGCCGCAGTGCGTGGGCCCGGCGACCGGGGATGTCGATGCGGCGCAGCGCCCGGGCCGCCAGGCCCGTGGTTCCGAACATCCGCTCGAGCACCTGCTCTCCGTAGATGCGGGCGAAACGGGGCACGTCCGTGTGGACGGAATCGACCAGCGCCGTGCCGTGCCGCCGAGCGAAGGCCAGGGCGGTACGCGCCTGGGTGAAGGCCGCGTGGGTCGTGTGGAAGACGTCGTGGACCCGGAGCGCTCGAAAGAGCCGGCGGTTGAGGCGAGCGAGGTCGGTGTGCTCGGAGAGGCGAGTGAGAAATGCGATGCGTTCGGTGCTGAGGACGGGGCGGAGCGTCACGTAGCGGACGTTCTGCGCGACCCGTGTCTCGCCGTCCTGCTCGCCCTGAAAGTAAAGGGTCAGCTCGAGCTGGTCGTCGAGCGCCGTGGCGGCCTCGGCGAAGCGTTCCCACGTCTTCACGTGCCCACCCGCGTCGCGATGCCGATGGAGGTCGTTGAGGATGGCGACGCTGAGCATGGGCTCCATGGGACTCGCGTTCGCGGGCCGGTTGCGTAGCCGGTACCGCAGGACGGAGAGGGTCACGCGGGACGAAGAGGGCGCGCTTGCGGGCGCGGCGCCACCCGGGACCGGTCGCGGGCCGCCCCCGATGCCGGCCCGGGGCTATGCTCGCGGCTGCCGCCGGGGGAGCGCAAGGCCGGGCGCTAAGAAGACGGGGGCGTCGGGTCGTGGCTTTCCGCGAGCTGTGCGAGAGAGGACAGCGCTCTTTCGGTGAGGTCCGCGAGGCCTCGGTAGAAGTCGACGACGATTCGACCCTCCGGTGAGAGAGGCCCGGTCGCATCAAGGTCCACCTCCTTGAGCCGATCACGGGCGGCGCGCACCTGGGCAAGCGCCTCCGCCAAGACCACCCCCCGTCCGGTCGCCGCGGCGAGGACACCGGCCACGAGGAGGTCGGAGTACACCGGGGTCGGATTCCGCAGCCCCTGGGCGATGAGCCGATCGAGTCGCTGTCGGCCGGCTTCGGTGATCCGGTACGTCGTCTTGTGCCTCCGGCGGGCTCCGGGTTCGACCATTCCCGCCACCCACCCGCGGCGCTCCATACGGCGAAGAACCGCGTAGACCGTGGACGACGGCACCCGCGCCCACCGCTCGACCTGCATGCTGTGAATCCGACGAATCAGGTCGTAGGCGTGTGCGGGGGCGTCGGAAAGCAGCGCAAGCAAGGTCACCTCGGCATGGCTCATCTGGCTCATGGGAATTACTCTATATTGTAGTATTCGACACTTCAAGTCGGCGGAGGTGGCCCGTGGTCGGCAGAACGATCCTCGTGGTTGCGATAGTGGCCGTCCTGTGGCTGGGACGTCTCCTGGTTCGGGTACCCGAACACCTGATGGATGCGATCATCGCGGGGCACGTGTTGGTTCTTGTCACGTGTCTTGTGTTCGTGGCCCGTGCAGGATGGTCGGCACCCGAGCCGTTCGGTGCCTGGGAGCGGCGCTGGCTGTGGATCGGGCCAGGCGTCGGCGTGGTGGCGTTCGTCGTTTCGGGCGTCGGATACGTAGTTTCTCAGCGGCTCCTTCATCTGGACCCACCTCCTGAAATGGGCCTCCTCCGCGACGTTACAGGGGCGCGTCTGGCGCTCCTCATGGGTTCCGTCATGATCGCGGCGGTGCTGGAGGAGTGGGTGTTTCGCGGGATCGTTCTGGGAGCGATCAGGGGTTGGGGCGCGCCTGCGGCCGTGCTCGCGAGCGCCGTCGTCTTCGCGGCCTATCACCTGAGTGCCTTTCAGTTCCTGCCGACCTTCCTGCTTGGCGTCGTGCTCGCAAGCACCGTCGTGTGGCTCGGGGCTCTGTGGCCGGCAGTGCTGGCGCACGTCGCCTTCAACGCGCTGGGGCTTCTGCTGAGCACGCTCGCAGGGGCCACGGGCGCGGGGCGCTAGCCACGCGCTTGCTCGCCGGCCCGGCCCTCGCCACCTTCCGCGTTCTCGCATCCTGCCTCCTCACGCCCAGGAGACCCCCATGGCGACCGTCGACGAAACCTTCCTGCGCGTGCAGCGCATCCTGACCGGTCCCATGGACCTGGTCGTGGACGTGCGCGACAACCTCATGTCGGTCGCGTTCCAGGGGCACAGCACCCAGATCTTCATCGAAGTCTACGACTGGGGCACCGACCCCGAGGGCCAGCCGCGGAGCCTCGTGCACCTGACCGCCCCGGTGCTGCTCGAAGCGCCGGAGAGTGCCGAACTGTACCAGTGGGCGGCCACCGAGGGCGCTTCGCTCTGGTTCGGGCACGCGCTGGTGCAGGCCGAGCAGACGCCCGGCAACGTCCGGGTGCTGCTCAAGCACACGCTGCTGGGCGACTACCTCGATGCGCCCGAGTTGTCGGCCGCGATGTTCGGCGTGTTGCTGACCGCCGACGAGTGGGACGACCAGCTTCAGGCGCGCTTCGGCGGCAAGCGCTTCGTCGACTCGCGGGGCTGAGCCGCGGTGATCCGGAGCAGGTTGGCCGACGCGGCCATCTCGGCGGCGAAGGCGCAGGCGCACACCGAGGTCGAACCCCGGCACGTGTTCTTCGCGGCGGTGAGCGAGTTCAAGGACGATCCCCGCGCCGAGGGCCTGGTCGCGGTCGCACGGCAGCGCCTCGAGCCCAGGGGCAACGCGCTCCAGCCGCCGGTCCTCACGCCGGCCGCCGAGGAGCTGCTCGCGCAGATGACGTCGGTCGACGAGGCGCTGCGCCTTGCCGCCGAGGCGCTCACCTCAGGCGGGGCGAGCGCGTCCGAGCCCACAACCGCGCAGATGCAGACTCACACCGAGGCCGCCGCGGCGAACGGACCGCAGCCCGCCGCAGCGCCACGGGTCGAACGGGAGTCGGTCGACGAGGTGCTGGCCGAGCTCGATGCGCTCGTGGGGCTCGACGCGGTCAAGGCGCGCGTGCGCAGCGTGATCGCCGTGGTGCGGGCGAACGCAGAGCGGGAGCGCGCCGGCCTGCCCACCGTCAACCCGAGCCTGCACCTGGTCTTCACCGGCCCGCCGGGCACGGGCAAGACCACCGTCGCCCGCCTGGTCGCCAGGCTCTACGCGGCGACGGGCGTGATTCCCGACTCCCGGTTCACCGAGGCGAGCCGGGCCGACCTGATCGCAGGGTACGTGGGTCAGACGGCCATCAAGACGGCCGACGTGATCGCCCGGGCCCGCCCCGGCGTGCTCTTCATCGACGAAGCGTACGCTCTCACCCCGACCAGCGATGTCGATTTCGGCACGGAGGCCATCGCCACGTTGGTCAAGGCGATGGAGGATCATCGCGACGAGCTCGCGGTGATCGTGGCGGGCTACGAGGATGAGATGGCACAGTTCATCCAGTCGAACCCCGGGCTGCGCAGTCGCTTCAAGACCTACGTGTCGTTCGGGAACTACGCGCCCGATGAATTGACCGTGATCTTCCGCTCGTTCGCGGCGGAGGCTGGAATCGAGCTGGCCGAGGGCGTAGAAGAGCGCGTCACGACGGCCATGCGCGAAGCCGCGGCCCTTCCGGGCTTCGGAAACGCGCGCTTCGCTCGTTCGCTCTTCGAGCAGGCCTACGTGCGCATGGCCGAGCGCGCGGCGGCGGACGGCGTGGTCGAGGTCGACGAGCTCCACGCGCTGCTGCCCGAAGACATCGCCGTCGACGTCGAGGCCCTGCACCGCAAGACGCGCCGCATCGGCTTCGGACCCGAGGAGTAGCCGGGGGCGGGTCAGTGGGGGCAGACGACCGGCAGCGCCCCCTGCACGGCTTCGATCACGACTTCATTCGTGTGCGCGACCCAGACGTCCCCGTCCAACTCGAAGCGCGGCGGCTCGGCAAAGCGGACCCGAAACTCGTGGCTGCGCCGCGTGTGCACGTGCGGCGAGAGCACGTGTTGTCCCTTGGCGGCTGCCCCGAAAAGCTTCATGCGCGTCAGCGGCGAGGCATCGGCGATGGCCACTGCGTCGAGCAGTCCGTCGGCGATGTCGGCGGCGGGCGCGATGGGGAACGAACCGCCGAAGAAGGGCCCGTTCGAGATGGTCAGCATGAGGTGGTCGCCCTCCACGACCGGTTCGTCCGTGGGGGCGAGCCTGAGGTGCACTCCCCGGTAGCCGAAGAGCTGCTGGAGTGAGGTGACCTTGTAGAGGAGTTCACCGCGAAGGAAGCGGGCGCCCCACGTCGCCTCGATCACCGCCACGTCGAACCCGAAGCCGATCAGGTTCAGAAAGTGGCGCCCGATCACCGGCCCTTCGGCGTCACGGCCGTGGGGATGAGCCGGCGTGAGCACGCGCCCCACGTCGACGCGCCGCACCGTGCCTTCGGCCAGGATGCGAACCGCCTCCTCCGGGGAGCGACGTTCGAGCGCGAAGTTTCGTCCGAAGTCGTTTCCCGTCCCCGCCGCGAGCAGGCCGAGCGCCACGTCGTCACGGCCGCTGCGGACCACGCGGTCCGCCACGTTGCCCCAGGTGCCGTCGCCTCCCACGGCCACGACGAGGTCGACGTCGCTGCTCAGGGCCTCGTCGGCCAGGCGGCACTCGTCGCCCGGCCCGAGGGTCTCGGCGCAGCGAACCTCGGGCAGATGACGCTCGAGCAGCTCCAGGTAGGTCGACAGGCGTCTGGCGCCGTCGCCCCGGCCCGACGCCGGATTGAAGATCACGAACGCGCGTCGCCGCTCCATCGTCACCCCTCCCGAGGTCGTTCACGCCCTACGGCTTCGCACCGGCCGTGTGCGGGGCGGCCCGGCGGGCCGGTGGCCCCCTGCGGAGCCCGCCCGAAGCCTTCGCCCGGCGGCCGCCGAACGCAAGACCGGCCGCCCGGTGCCTCCGGACGGCCGGTCGATGCGCCGTGTTTCGCGCCAGGCGGCACCGCGAGGCGAAACCTCAGATGGCCTCGAGCTCGTGGAAGATCTCGACGCCGTCCTTCATCCACTGCTCGCGGAACGGCACCTCCGAGATGTCGTCGAGCGTGAGCCCTTCGGTCATCTCGTGCTCGTAGAGCGTGAGCGAGCCCCGCTCGAATTCGTGCTCGCTGTAGCCGTCGCCCTTCATCAAGAGGTTCGACTTGAAGTTGCCGTCCTCATCGGTCATGAACGCATGGAAGAGGATGGACGACGGCGCGAACTCATGGGCGGTGACGGTGAACTCGCAGATGGGGCTCCCCGCGCTCACGTGCGCCGTAAGCGTGCCGTCGCCCTCTTCGAACTCGACCTCGATGTCGCGCATCAGGTGGGGGAGCTTCCAGCGGTCGATGCCTTCCTGGCGACCGCGCTCGGTACTCGTGCCCACCATGAACGGGTAGAGGGCGGCCTTGGGCAGCGTCTCACCCGGCCGGATGAGCGGCGGCACCAGAATCGCCATCACGAGTTCCTGATACACGCCCCCGTCGCCCTTGTAGAAGTCGAACGACGTCACCGACAGCACGCTGCGGTCGTGCTGGACTTCGAGCGGCTGCAAGTGTGACGGAAGAAGCCGCCTCGCGTCGGAGGTCGGCATCTCGAAGAGGGCGCTTATCCCGTGGTTGAAGTAATAGTGTCCTGCTTCTGCGGGCATATCCCGTACCTTTCGAGTACGCTGGTGATGATGCGGACTCCCTCCTCCAGCTCCTCCCGGGTGTGCATCGCCGAGATGGACATGCGGAAGCGGGACCTGTGCTTGGGGACCGCCGGGTACTTCACGGGGTTCAGGTAAACCCCCTCGCGCATCAGCGCCTCTCCGATTTCGAAGACGCGCGCGTCGTCGGCGACGATGATCGGGATCACCTGAGACTCGGACTCGCCCACGGGCACGCCCGCCGCCCGCAGGGCCCGCTGCATGAAGTGGACGTTGTCCCAGAGGCGGCGCCGGAGTTCGGGCTCGGCCTCGAAGATCTCGAGCGCCTTGAGGATGCCCGCCGCCACGACCGGCGAGAGGCCGCACGAGAAGAAGCGGGAGCGTGCGAACCCGCGCAGGTAGTCGATGAGCTTCTGCGATCCCGCCACGTAGCCGCCCTGGCCGCCGAGGCTCTTCGAGAACGTGCCGATGGAGATGTCGACCTCGTCTTCGAGACCGAAGTGCTCGGCCACGCCGCGTCCGTGCTCGCCGTAGATGAATGTCGAGTGAGCCTCGTCGATCATTACGCGGGCCCCGTAACGCCGGCTCACCTCGACGATCTCGGGCAGCCGTGCGATGTCTCCGTCCATGGAGTAGACGCCCTCGACGATGACGAGCTTCTTGCCTTCGTAGCGCTTCAGCTTGCGCTCGAGGTCGTCCACGTTGTTGTGGCGGAAGAACCGCGACGTCGCCTTCGACAGGATCATGCCGTCGACGATCGAGGCATGCGCGTACTGATCGGCGACGATCAGGTCGCCGGAGCGCATCAGACCGGCGATCACCCCCAGGTTCACGCTGTAGCCCGTGGGGAACAGCAACACCGCTTCCTTCTGCTTGAAGCGGGCCAGGGCGTCGGCGAGCTGGTGATGCACCTCGAGCGACCCCGACAGGATCGGCGAGCCCGAGGCGCCGTTGCCATAGCGGTGCACGGCCTCGATGACGGCTTCCTTCACCTCGGGCCGGTACGAGAGGCCCAGGTAGTTGTATGAGGCGAAGTTGAGCAGACCGCGGTGAATCTCGCCCGTCTTGGTGTCGCGCACGTCGACCCGGGTGCGCGGCTCGCCCTGCAGAGGAAGCCCGTACAGGTAGTAGCCGGCGGGCTTCGATTCGGCCCACCACTCCGCGAACGGCTCGAGCATGGCGAACGGGTCGTCGCCCGCACCGAAGTAGAAGTTGGTGTAGTCGTACTGCATTGCCAGCGGGAGCTGCCGACCGTTCTCGTCGGTGAACATCCCTTGCTGAGCGTCGCTCTTGGGCGAATCGGTCACGGCCCTATCTCCGTCCTGAGTCACACCCGGCCGACGGCGCTAATGTACATCGGCCTTCCCCGCCTCCCAAGGATGGCGATTCATCTGTTCCCGCCACCTTTTCCACCTCGAGATCCGGCGGCATCGGCGGCGCCGGCACCCGGATCGTCGGCAGAACGCTAAAAGTACACCGGCCGACAAACCGGTCCAGGGGTGGGGATGCGCTCGAGGGCGGCCTCCTGGCGCGGGACCGCCTCTTACCGCCCACGGACCTGGCGCCTTGACGGCTCACACGCTAACTGGTCGTCGGAAGATGCGGTTAACCACCCCGCAGCGGATTCCCTGGCCTCGATGCGGGGAGCGAGTGCGGTGGGGCTCCCTGGCCCGAGGAGGCTGCGATGGCCGAGCGCGTATTCCTGGTCCACGGCTGGTCGGTCAAGGACACCACCACCTACCAGGCGCTGCACCGACAGCTTGCCGCGAACGGATTCCACCTGCACGACGTCCAGCTCGGACGGTACGTGACGCTCGACGATCACGTCGAGATTCGCGACATCTCTCGTGCGCTGCACGCGGCCCTGGAGCGCGAGCTGGGGCCCACGCCCTGGACCGAACCCTTCCATGTTGTGACCCACTCGACCGGCGCGATGGTCGTCAAGCACTGGATCGCGCACCACTACGTGGGGGCCTTCGCCGACGCCCAACCGCTGGCGAACGTCGTCTTCCTCGCGGGTCCGCACTTCGGCTCGCGCCTGGCGCATCACGGACGCTCCATGCTGGCGCATGTGGCCTTCCGGGGCGAGACGGGCCACAAGGTGCTCGAGGCGTTGGAGCTGGGCAGCGCCCTGTCGTGGGATCTGGGTGACCTGTGGCTGGACGAGGATCGCTGGAAGAAGAAGGGCGTGCGCCCCTTCTGCCTGATCGGTGACCGCGTGCCCCGCGGCCTGGACGATCGCCTCAAGGCCAGGATCTTTCCGGCGTACTTCGAGGAGGGATCGGACCAGGTCATCCGTGTGCCGGCCGGCAACCTGAACTTCCGCCGCTACGAGATCGACCTGTGCACCGGACGCAGACGCCGGGTGGGCGAGGTGAGCGGCGTGCCCTTCGGGGCGCTGTGGCGATACACGCACTCCGGGTCCGACACCGGGATCATGAACTCGATCAGGAAGCGTTCACGGCCCGATCGCCACCAGGCCCTCGGTCTGATCCTGGAGTGTCTGCGCGTGACCGGCGCGCAGACCTATGCCCGCGCGCGGACGAGACTCGCCGAGGCCACGGCCGAAACGCGCGGCAAGAGGGACGCATTCGCCCAGCTCGACTTCCGCTTCAGAGACGAAGACGGGCGGCCGGTGACGGACTACAAGGTGGTGCTCGGGTACGTCGACGCCGATGGGCGCGCCCGGCCCTCGGGCTGCGTGGTCCACACGCACAAGAATCGCGTCACGCCCGAGCACTTCACGGCCTTCGTGCGGCTGAAGGATCTGGAGCGAGGCGTGCCGTTCTTCTTCGAGTTCACGGCCGACACCGACACGCCGCTCGTGGGGCTCACCGGCGGGCGGCAGGCGATCGCGTCCGGAGAGATCGACGCCGTCGTGCGGGCCGACGAGACCACACAGGTCGACGTGATCGTAGGACGGCACGCGAGCCCCAAGCTCTTCGTCTTCCACTCGGGCGACGATCCCGACCTCCATGTGGCCTGGGACCGGGAGGGGAACGTCACCGAGACCGGGCTGGAGTGGAAGTAGGGTGCGCGAAGGCCCCGCCGGGCGGCTGCCCGGCGGGGCCTCGTATCTCGCGAGCCGGGCCGGCCGCAGCCGGCCTACTCGAGCTCCCGCGGCAGGACTCGAACCTGCGACTCGGTGGTTAACAGCCACCTGCTCTACCAACTGAGCTACGCGGGATCATCGTGCACCAGTATCGGCACGAGGGCCCCAAAATTCGCGCATCCGAGCGCGGAGTGTCAATGCCCCTCGGCGGCGCCGATCGGAATCTCGGTCTGGGACCGGTCGACGGCGGGCACCTCGTGGCAGCGCCGACAGCGCGCCTCGTACGACTCCGAACCACCCACCTGAATCGTGGGGCCTTCGGCCGGCGCCGGTTTGCCGTCGATGAGGCGCTGGTTACGAGTTGCGAGATCGCCGCACACCACGCAGATCGCGTGGAGCTTGTCGACCTTCTCGGCGATCGCGAGAAGCTGCGGAATCGGTCCGAAAGGCTGACCGCGAAAGTCCATGTCGGTGCCCGCCACGATCACGCGCACGCCCCGGTCCGCGAGCGCGTTCACCACATCGACGATGCCGTCGTCGAGGAACTGGGCCTCGTCGATCGCCACGACCTCGGTCTCGGGCCGCACCAACTCGGCGACCTGAACGGACTTGGAGATGGGCACCGCATCCAGGCGCTGGCCGTCGTGCGAACTGACCTGGAACACCCCGCCGTAGCGGTCGTCGAGGTGCGACTTGAAGACCTGTACCTTCTTGCGGGCGATGAGCGAGCGTCGCACGCGACGGAGTAGTTCCTCGGACTTGCCGCTGAACATCACCCCCGACACGACCTCGATCCAGCCGTACTGCGCGCCGTGGTACATCGGGCCGTCAGCCTCCGAGCGCGATGAACACCGCGACCACCCCACCGACGAGCGACACGACGCCGCCCCAGAACTGGATGTCTTCCCTCAGGCGCGACTCCGACTTCGGGGGAACGTGGATCCAGTCTCCGGAAAACACGGGCATCTGCACCACCTCGATGCCCGCGCGGTCGGGATCGAGATCGACGATGCGCGGCACGCCGTCACGCACCAGGCGCACGGCCGAGATGTCGGCCGCCCCGCCGAACTGGCCCGAGATGTCGAGCCCCGTGCCCGTGCCGCCGGCTTCGGCGATCGCGTCGATCACCGTGGACGAGGGGTCGAGAAAGTAGCTGCCCGGATTCCGGACCGCCCCGGTCACGTTCACCTTGATCTGGACCGTCACCTCGATGACGGGATCGGCGAAGTACTCGGCGTAGCGCTCGGTAAGGAGCCGCCGGATCCCGTCGGCATCGAGACCGGCGACGGCGACCGTGCCCACGAAGGGCAGGAAGAGCTTCCCGTTGCGGTCCACGATGCGCTCGCCGGCGATCTCATCCATCTCGTTTCCCGCCGCCGTGTAGAAGGCGATCGTCACCTTGTCGCCGGGCCGGACGCCGGGGGACGTACCTTCCTGGGCGGCGACGCCCTGCGGCGCGGTGAGGAGCAACACGCCAAGCGCGAGCAGGGTGAAGCCCAGGGGTCGATGGACGCGCGGACGTCGCTTCATCCGTTACCTCGAGGGAGGGGGGTGCTGGAGCGAGCGCGGCTCGCGGTTCGGCGCAAGTGTACGGATCGAAGGGGAGGCTTGTCCAGGGACCGGTGGGCACCGCGAGGCCCTGTGACAGCGGGAAACATCTGGCGCCTCGCGGTGGTTTTTCGCGGGACGATTCGGCTCGAATTGGGCGCGCTACGAGAACTCCGGTCGTGTCCGCAACGTCGTATGAGACATGAACTTCTTGACAGCTACGGGGGGGTCGGGCATAAGTTGGGCGATTCGATAAACATATGATCCTCAACGGCGCCTCGGCGGGGTGCGGCCCACGGGTCGGACCGCGGTTGAGAGACCCCTTGCGAAAGGACCTGATGGCGACGACCTCGCTCCGTCCCACATCGCTCGTTCGCAACCGCCCTTCGGCGGGACGGCTTGGGTGGCTGGACTCTTCATCCGCCTCAGCGATCCTCTGATGGGAGGCTCCGAAGTGCCGTCGCCCGAGCCTCTCGGGACCGGCGGCTGGACGATCGAAGGGGCCGAGCGCCTGCTCGCCAGCCTGACCGGAGTCCTCTCGGCGCGCGTGGTTGCGCGGCCGGGGGGCGAGATCGACGAGATCCACCTGCTCACGACCAAGGAGGTGGCACCGAAGCAGACCGTGCGAAACGTGGAGTCGGCTCTGCGGGCCCACTTCGATCTGGCGGTGGACCACCGGAAGATCTCGGTGGCGCAGACCTCGGGTACGCCAGGGAATGCCGACGAGTCCGGCGAGCCCGCCGTCCTGCAGCACCCCGCGCGCCCCCTCGCAGAGGACCGGATCCTCTTCGTGGGGCACCACATCGAGACCGAACGGTCTCACCGGGTGAGGATCCGGGTCGCGGTGGAGTGGCGCGGAGAGCGGTTCGAAGGTAGCACCGCAGGGGCCGACCTGCCCCGCGCACGGTACGAGACCACCGCGTCGGCGACGATCGCGGCCATCGAGAGCGCCCTGTCTCCTCACCTGGAGGAGCAGGGCATCGCCCTCTCGTTGGACGGCGTGAAGCTCGTGGACGCGTTCGATCAACAGTTCGTGCTGGTTGCCGTACACGCGATCCACGGGCGTTCCATCACGGCCCTCGCGGGGGCCGCGACGGTGGAAGACACGCCTGACCGGGCCGTGATCCTGGCGACCCTACAAGCCACCGACCGTTGGGTCCGCGGGAGGTTTTGAGGACCCGACCAAGCAATCAGGAGACCCCCTCGGCCTGCCGGAGCGAAGCCTGAGCGGACGAGCGAAGCGCTGCGACTTCTCTTAGCGGACGAAGTCGACACCCCTAGAAAGGAGGTGAGCGCATGTTCAGCTCTCTGTTCGACTTTTTTGGTGCTCTGCTGA
>RFGQ01000164.1 GCA_003695865.1 Gemmatimonadota bacterium
CCACGACGCCCCTCGCCCCTCCCGCCCCACTCCCGCGCAATATGCGCGCCTCCTGCGCAGGTTGCCAGCATATCGTCAGCCGGGCCGAACTCGTCCCGCCCGGCTATTCGGGCGCCCATTCCCCTGCCGCACCTTCGGCCATGGACGATGCAGCTCCGCTACCGCCGCACCGGCCCCGGCCGTCTCCAGACGAGCAGCCTGCCGACACGGTGCGGGTGACGCGCGTACGCGGCGAACTCCGCCTCGAGGCGCCTTACAGCCCTCAGCTGGTGGCGCGCATCCGCTCGCTCCCGGGGCGGCGTTGGGACCGACGCGCCCGTGTGTGGCGCCTGCCCGACACGCCCCGTGCACGGGCGGCGCTTCATTCGATCCTGGGCATCGACGTCGACCGCATCGAGACGCTGGGGGACGGGGCGGGCCCAGACGCTCCGGCCGGCAATGCCTGCACCGGACCGGGCGAGCCCGTCCCGTCGCCCGCGTCTACTCCCGCCGCGCTTCACGCGCACCGCGATGGGCTGGTCCTGAGATTCGACGAGGAGATGCGACTGCGGGGCTACGCGCCCCGTACGCGGCGCGCCTATACGGGTCACGCGCGACGCTTCCTGGCCGAGGTCGCCGAGGCGCCTGACCTGGCCGAGGCGCTCCGCGCTCACGTGCTCCGCCGGCTCCGGCGCGAGCAGGTTTCGCGCGCCTACCACAATCAACTCGTCAGCGCGCTCAGGCTCTTCTGCGCCGTGGTGCTGGGGCGGCGCGTGGATACGCTGCCGCTGGTGCGCCCCCGGCGTGAGCGCCGCCTACCGGTGGTGCTCAGCCGGGGCGAGCTCCGTCGCTTCCTCAAGGCGGTTCGCAATCCGAAGCATCTCGCGCTGTTGGCCCTGGCCTACTCGGCGGGGCTGCGGGTGAGCGAAGTGGTCCGCCTCAGGCCCGAAGACCTCGACCGCGAGCGTGGGCTGCT
Organism: Gemmatimonadota bacterium; assembly: GCA_003695865.1. Classification (GTDB taxonomy): domain Bacteria; phylum Gemmatimonadota; class Gemmatimonadetes; order Longimicrobiales; family Gaopeijiaceae; genus J028. The sequence continues at coordinate 956 of RFGQ01000164.1, forward strand.
GCACGTGCGGGGCGGCAAGGGCCGCAAAGACCGCACCACCCTCCTCTCCGAAATGGCCCTCGCCTTCGTCGACGCTTACCTGCAGGGCTACCTGCTGGGCAATTCACCCGGTCGCTGGCTGTTTCCCGGCGCGCGGCCGGGCCGGCACCTCAACGCGCGCAGCGTGCAGAAGATCACGGCGGCCGCACGACTGCGCGCCGGCATCGAGAAGCCGGTGACGCCCCATGTGCTCCGGCACAGCTTCGCGACCCATCTGCTCGAGGCCGGCACCGACGTGCGCCTCATCCAGGAACTGCTGGGCCACGCGAGCGTGCGC
>RFGQ01000165.1 GCA_003695865.1 Gemmatimonadota bacterium
CAGCATCGCCGCCGTCAGTAGGGCCGCCCCCGCACCGGCCGCCCACACCAGCCACAGAACCTTCGCCTCGTCCGAACGCAGCGCGTCTCTCATCTCGTCCTCCGGATCCCCGAGCCGCCGCACCCGGCCGCCCGCTGCTCAACCCATGCCCGCGCGGCGTCCCTGTAGACGCCCCGCCGCGGGGCCGTGTTCGGTGCGCGGCCCCGAAATCCAACGCCGCCCCTCCCCGCTGGAGTTTCAGACTCCGGGAAGGAGCGGCGGGTTGCCCGGAACACGCGGAGGGGCGACCGGGCACCGGGCCACGCTGGATCGGAGGGGTACGCGCTCAGCCTCCGGCGCCGTCCTCCGACGTCGCCCGGCCGGGACGCAGGTGCTTCTCGAACCAGGCCTCGATGAGCGGCGTGACGCGCATGAGCAGCTTGGGCTCGCGCGGGCCGTGCGGCGTGCGCGGCAACACGATCATCTCGGTGGGCACGCCCTTGCGCACCAGTGCGCGGTAGAACTCCTGCCCCTGCGTGAAGGGCACGCGCAGGTCGCGCTCCCCGTGGATCACCTGCGTGGGCGTGACCACGTTCGCGATGTGGTAGATGGCCGAGTGCTTCTCGTACTCGTCGAAGTCCTCCCAGAATTCGGCCCCCATGTGCCCGGCCAGGTAGTCCTGGATGTCGGTGGTGGTGACCATGCTGATGAGGTTGGGGAGGCCGGCGCCCATGCTGGCGGCGCGGAATCGGTCGGTGCGCGTGACGGCGAACGAGGTCATGTATCCGCCGTAGCTCCAGCCCATGAGCAGCAGGCTGTCGGGGTGGGCCACCCCACGCTCGATCGCCAGGTCGACCCCGGCCATCAGGTCGTCGAAGTCGCCGTAGCCCCAGTCGCGGAAGTTGGCGTAGCGGAACTCCTTGCCGTAGCCGGTGCTGCCGCGTGGGTTGGGGCGCAGCACCGCATAGCCGTCCTGCGCGAAGGTCTGGATCATGTAGAGGCTGGGCCCGCCCGTGAACGAGCGCGTGAAGGCCCCGGCCGGGCCGCCGTGCACGTTGAGGATGAGCGGTACGCGGCGGCCGGGCTCGTAGCCCACCGGATACGTGATGAGCCCCTCGACCGGCGTGCCGTCGGCCGATGTCCAGCGCCAGAGCTCGGTGCGGCCCATCGCCGGACGCGGCACCTCGTCGTTGACGTGCGAGACGCGCACGCGCTCCCGCCCCGGCACCGCGGTCCATACCTCGGGCGGCAGCTCCGGCTCCTGGTAGGTGAAGGCCATGCGCGAGCCGTCGGCCGCGAACGACACGCCGCCGACCACGCCCTCCTCGTGCGTGAGGGGCTCGGCCGGCGCCCCGTCGGCGGGCACGCGGATCACCTGGCGGGTCGTGCCGACCGTCTCGCTCACCAGCACGGCCGATCCGTCGGCCGACCAGCCCAGCAGGTTCGCGCTGCGGTCGGGCGTCTCGGCCAGGCGGCGCGGTGTGCCGCCGTCGGCGGCCACCACGTACACGTCGCCGAGCCCTATGGGTTCGGACTGGTCACCCGAGCCCACGAAGGCCACCCACGCGCCGTCGGGCGAGAAGGCGGGC
>RFGQ01000166.1 GCA_003695865.1 Gemmatimonadota bacterium
GCGCGACTTCGCGGCGGCGCTGGGCGCCGGGCGGCGCGGGCCGGGCGAGGTCAGCGTCATCGCCGAGGTGAAGCGGCGCTCGCCCGGGGCCGGGGCGATCCGGCCCGACCTGGATCCGGTGGCCCTGGCGGCCCGCTACGTCGCCGCCGGCGCCGCCGCCGTGAGCGTGCTCACCGACCGGGAGTATTTCGCCGGGTCGCTCGACGACCTCGTGGCGGTGCGGGCGCGGGTCGACGTGCCGGTGCTGCGCAAGGACTTCGTGATCGATCCCCTCCAGGTGTACGAGGCCCGGGCCGCGGGGGCGGACGCGGTGCTGCTGATCGTGCGCATCCTGGACGACGAGGCGCTCGCCGAACTGCACGGCCTCGCCGTGTCGCTGGGCCTGGGCGTGCTGGTCGAGGCGCACGACGCGGAAGAGGTCGAGCGGGCCCTGGCGGCGGGCGCGCGGGTGGTCGGCGTCAACAACCGCGACCTGTCGACCTTCCGGACGGACCTGTCGACCACGCTCGCGCTCGCCGGCCGCGTGCCCGCCGACCGCGTGCTCGTGGCCGAGTCGGGCATCGCGGGGGGCGACGACGTCGAACGCCTGGGCGCTGCGGGCGTGGACGCCGTGCTGGTGGGCGAATGGCTGCTGCGGGGCGAGCAGGTGGAGGCACGCGTGGCCGAGCTGACCGGGTACGAAGCCCGGGTGCGCGGCGGAGGGGCGCGATGAGCGGCGCCGAAGCCGCGGGCCCCGCCGCGCCGCGTCCGCGCGTGAAGATCTGCGGCGTGACGCGTGCCGCCGACGCCCGTGCAGTGGCCGAGGCCGGGGCCGACCTGGTGGGCGTGATCCTCGCGCGGGGCTTCTCACGCTCGCTCCCCGACGCGCGCGCACGCGAGGTGGCGGCGGCGGCCGGGCTTCCGGTCGTGGGGGTCTTCGTAAACGCCGGTGCCCGCGACGTGCTCGAGGCGGCCCGGGCGGTGGGCCTGTCCATCGCCCAGCTCCACGGCGACGAATCGCCCGGGACGGTGCGCGAGATCCGTGAGGCAGGTCTCGCGGTCTGGAAGGCGGTGCGCGTGAGAGAAGCGGACGACGTGCTGCGTGCGCGCGACCGTTTCGGGCGCGAGGTCGACGCGCTCCTGCTCGACGGGTGGCACCCGGAGCGCGCCGGTGGCGCGGGCGTGCGTTTCGACTGGCACGCGGTGGCGGAACTGCGCCGCTCGGGCGGACTCGATGTGCCGCTCGTCGCGGCGGGCGGGCTGACTCCCGCCAACGTGGCCGAGGTCGTCGGGGTCCTCGACCCCGACTACGTGGACGTGAGCTCGGGCGTCGAGCGCTCGATCGGCCGCAAGGATCCCGAGCTCGTAAAGGCGTTCGTGGCCGCGGCCCGCGGTGCCTGGGTACCCACCGCCGGGGCGGAAAAGGCACGAGCAGGCCCGGGCCCTGACGCCCGTGGCCCGGACGACACACGAGGATCATGACGACGACCGAGATCGCCGCCCTGGAGGAACGCTTCGGCCCCTTCGGTGGCCGCTACGTGCCCGAGACGCTGATTGCCGCGCTCGACGAGCTGGCCGAGGCGTACCGCGCCGCGTCCGCCGACCCGGACTTCCAGGCCGAGCTGGACGCGCTGCTCGCCGACTACGTGGGCCGGCCCTCGCCTCTCTACCGGGCGCGCCGGCTCGAACGGGCGCTCGGCGTGGAGGGCATCTACCTGAAGCGCGAGGACCTGAACCACACCGGCGCGCACAAGATCAACAACACGGTCGGCCAGGCGCTGCTGGCCCGCCGCATGGGCAAGCGCCGGATCATCGCCGAGACCGGCGCCGGCCAGCACGGCGTGGCCACCGCCACCGCCTGCGCCCTCTTCGACCTCGACTGCGTGGTGTACATGGGCGAGGAGGACGTACGGCGGCAGGCGCTCAACGTCTACCGCATGGAGTTGCTCGGCGCCGAGGTGAGGCCCGTCGCCTCGGGCACGCGCACGCTCAAGGACGCCACCAACGAGGCGATCCGCGACTGGGTCACGAACGTCGAGACGACCCACTACATCATCGGCTCGGTCGTGGGGCCGGCGCCGTTCCCGCGCATCGTGCGGGACTTTCAGGCGGTGATCGGCCGCGAGGCCCGTGCGCAGATGCTCGAGCGGGCCGGGCGGCTGCCGGGCACCGTCATCGCCTGCGTGGGCGGCGGATCGAACGCCATGGGCATCTTCCACGCCTTCGTCGACGACCGCGACGTGGCGCTCGTGGGCGTCGAAGCGGCCGGCGAGGGCCTCACCTCGGGGCGCCATTCGGCCTCGCTCGCGCAGGGTCGACCCGGCGTGCTGCACGGCTCGCTCAGCTATCTGCTGCAGGACGACGACGGGCAGGTCGCCCCGGCGCACTCGGTGTCGGCCGGACTCGACTACCCGGGTGTCGGGCCGGAGCACGCGTGGCTCAAAGAGACGGGACGCGCGACCTACGTGGCCGTCGACGACCGCGCGGCGCTCGCCGGCTTCCACCGTCTGGCCGAGACCGAGGGTATCATCCCGGCGCTGGAATCCGCGCACGCAGTGGCCCATCTTGTGGACGCGGCCGAACGCCACGCGGGGGAAGGCCCGATCCTCCTGTGCGTGAGCGGCCGCGGAGACAAGGACGTCGCCCACGTGGCGCGCGTCGAGGGTAGAGGTGATATCCTGTAACGGAACGTTGCGGGCACGGCGGCTGCCGTGCCCCCCCACCCACAGCGAGAACGGGCGACGGCACACGTGAGCGAGACTCCTTCCGGCGGGGGCGCCGCGGCCCCCGGGGCCGCCGAGGCCTGGGACGAGATCGAGTTTCCCATCGCGCGCGTGCGCGAGCTCTTCGTCACCCTCGGCAAGGCCCTGCGCGCGGTCCAGCTCTACGACGAGAACAACCCCGTCTACCAGCGCTTCGTCCAGGCCCTGGCCGACGCGTTCCGCGAGCTCTGGGCCGAGGTGGACGTGCTGCCGGTGGCGGTCGAAGAGGAGCGGCTGCTCGTGGGCGGCGAGGAGGTGCATCGGGCGGAGAAGCGCGGCGACTCGCTGGCCTTCCTCTTCTACAAGGATGGTGTGCGCCGGCTCACCTTCCGTCCGGGGATCGAGGGCGACGAGCTGATCCGCTTCCTCGGCGTGCTGCAGCGGGCGCGCAACCTGCGCCCCGAGGGCGACGACCTGCTCACCATCCTCTGGGAAGAGGACTTCCAGTTCTTCGAATACCAGTACGTCGATATGCTGGCCGAAGGCGTTTCACTGCCCGAGGCCGGCCCGCCCGAGACGCGTGGCGATCCGGCGCAGGCGCTCGAGGAGCTGAAGGAAGAGATCGAGGAGTCGGCCGAGGCCGCGGCCGGGGAGGGGGCGCCGCCGCCGCAGACCGTCAATCAGGACGACTTCAACCCCACGCTGTACTCGCTCGACCCGCGCGAGAAGGAGCAGATCCGCCTCGAGGTGGAGCGCGAGATGCGCCGCGACCTGCGGGCCGACGTGCTTTCGGCGCTCTTCGACCGACTCGAGGAGCCCGAGCGGCCCGAGCGCCAGTCGCAGATCCTGCGGGTCCTGCGGACGCTGCTGCCGAACCTGCTCAGCCGCGGCGCGATCGGGCCCACGGCGGGCGTGGTCGAGGAGCTCGAACGGCTGCGGCACACCCCCGGGATGTTCGACGCCGAGCGTTCGGCCGAGGTGGACGCCATCCTCGAGGCCCTGAGCTCGGCCGAGACGATCGAGGAGCTCGTGCGCGCGCTGCGCGACGGCACGGTGCGGGCCGCGCCCGAGGTGTTGGGGCGCCTGCTGCGCCACCTGAGGGGTGGGGCGCTGGGCATCCTCCTGCGCGCGTCCGAAACGGTCGACGACGCTCCCACGCAGGAGACGCTCCGCCAGGCGGTGCAGAGCATCGCCCAGCAGAATCCCGATGCGGTGCTGGCGCTGCTCGAGAACGCGGACCCGTTGGTGATCGCAGGCGCCGCGCGCCTGGCCGGTCAGATGAAGATGGCCCAGGGGGCCGAAAAGCTCGCTCGGCTGATGCGCCACCCCGAACCCGACGTGCGCGTCGCGGCCATCGAGGCCGCGGCGGCACTGGAATCCGAGACCGCCGCGGCGGGCCTTGTGGAGGCGCTCGGCGATCCGGACCGCGAGGTGCGCATCCTGGCTGCGCGCACGGTGGGCGCGCTGCGCTACC
>RFGQ01000017.1 GCA_003695865.1 Gemmatimonadota bacterium
CGCTTTACGGCTGACGGGACCGAGGCGCTCGATCAGGGCTTTCAGTTCTGCGGACATGGGGACGGAGACGCTCGCCGGCTGCAGGGTCGGGTCCAGGGCGTATCGCCGTGGACCGAGAGGGGGTGGCCGGGCCAATATTCCGGGCCCGCGAGCGGCGGAGCAAGGTGAGGGGGCGAGAACCCTCAGCGGCGGCAGACGTACATCATCATGTTGGCGGCGAACCAGCGAAGGCATCGCACGCCCAGGCCCAGGATCGGCACCGAGGCGTCTTCGCTCACGACCAGGCGTTTGAGGAGGGAGATGGGCTGGTCCTGCGCCCAGGCGGCGATGTCGATGGGCGTCGTCGGGGGCAGGTCGTTGCGGACCTCCGGCCTTTGAGGCGTCGTCGATGCTCCGTTACCGAAGATCGGGAGATCGCGTAGCCCCCAGACCACCGCGAAGCCCTGGCGCTCGACGACCCGCAGGCCCGCGTGAGCCAGCATCGTCTCGAAGGCGCGCGGGGCGTATGCATACTGAAAGAAACGATGCCCCTCCTGTGGTGACCCCTCCGCCTCGAACGGGCCCCGGAGCGGCGTCCAGAGTGGGCGCTTGAAGGGCAGTAACGCCCTGCGGAGCGGGCTGAAGTAGGGCACGCTGATCAGGAGCACCCCACCCGGTTTCAGGACCCGCGCAGCCTCGCGCAGCGCGGCCTCCGCTCCCGCCTCGAAGTGTTCGACGACCCCCCCGGAGTAGTAGAGGTCGAACGTCTCGTCCGGGAACGGGAGTCGCGCCACGTCCCCGGCCACGAGCCCGGCGCGGGGACTCCACCCCTTGATCCGCGCCAGAGCTCGCTTCGCGAAGTCGAGACCGACGACCCGCCGACCGCGCCACGCCCAGTAGGCGACGTACTGGCCGAGGCCGCATCCTCCCTCCAGCATGAGATCGCCCGGCCGACTGTATCTTTCGAACAGGGGCCGCAGCGGGTCGACCGCGCAGAACCGGAGGCACTGACCGATGTCGTTTTCGGTCCAGTTGCTCTCCCAGAATTCGGGCGACCCCCCCTCGTGGGGGGCGTCCGAATACATCTTTATGGTGTCGGGCATGTGAGGCATCCCGTCGGGAGAGCTTCGGTGGCTTCTTGGGTCGCCAGGCGCGGTCTGTCAAGCATCCGATGTCTCTGGGGCGGCGGTGTGCACGCCACCCACCGTGGACGCAGCCTCCGAGTGACGCCACTTTGCCCCGGACCTTCCGGGTGCGATCTCCCGGCAACCCACGAGACGAGCTCATGCGCGAACGCATCGACATCCTCCCGACACCCACCGGCCCGCGCCGCGCGGCCGCCTGCGTGGCCGTCGCCGCTCTGGTCGCCCTGGCCACCACCGCCCCACCCCCCGCCCGCGCCCAGACGTCGCCGCCGCTGGACGACGTGGAGCGCCGCCTCGTCGCCGCGGTGGACGCGCGCGCCGACGCGGCGATCGACCTCCTCGAGCGGCTCGTGAACATCAATTCGGGCACCATGAACTTCGCGGGCGTGCGCGCGGTGGGCGACGCGCTCCGCGCCGAGTTCGACCGCCTGGGCTTCCAGACCGAGTGGGTCGACGGCGCCGCCTTCGATCGGGCCGGCCATCTGGTGGCGCGGCGACGAGGCGCCCGCGGCCCCCACCTGCTGCTGATCGGCCACCTCGACACGGTGTTCGAGCCCGGCAGCCCCTTCCAGCGCTTCGAGCGCCGCGGGGACGGCACGGCGACCGGACCCGGCGTGGTCGACATGAAGGGCGGCGACGTCGTGATCGTCGAGGCGCTGCGGGCGCTGGCCGCCGCGGGGGTGCTGGACGACCTGACCGTCACGGTGGTGATGACGGGCGACGAGGAGCGCAGCGGCCGGCCGCTCTCGGCCGCCCGGGCGGCGCTCATCGAAGCGGCCGAGGCGGCCGACATCGCCCTCGCGTTCGAGAACGGCGACTCCAATCCGGCCACCGCCGTGATCGCGCGGCGGGGCTCGACGGGCTGGCGGCTCGAG
>RFGQ01000167.1 GCA_003695865.1 Gemmatimonadota bacterium
GCGCTCGAGGCGCGTCTGCGGGGCCTGGAGGGCGTGCTGATCCCCGCCGACGTGACCGTGGAGGTGACGCGCAACTACGGCGAGACCGCCCGTGACAAGGTCACCACGCTCAAGGAGCACCTCGGGCTGGCGATCGTCGCCGTGGGGCTCGTGATCCTCTTCACCATGGGCTGGCGGGCCGCGCTGGTCGTGATGATGGCCGTGCCGGTCACCTTCGCGCTCACGCTGTTCGTCTACCAGGTGTTCGGCTACACGCTGAACCGGGTCACGCTGTTCGCGCTGATCTTCGTGACCGGCATCGTGATCGACGACTCGATCATCGTCGCCGAGAACATGGAGCGGCACTTCTCGATGCGGGACCGGCCCCTGCGCCAGGCGGCGCGCGCGGCCGTCGACGAGGTGGGCAACCCCACGATTCTGGCGACGCTGACCGTGATCGCCGCGGTGCTGCCCATGCTCTTCGTGTCGGGGCTCATGGGGCCCTACATGAGCCCCATGCCGATCGGATCGACGCTCGCGATGCTGTTCTCGCTGGGCGTGGCGCTCACCATCACGCCGTGGCTCGCTTACCGGCTCCTGGGACGGGCGCACGCGGGGGACGGGCGCGAAGAGGCGGCCCCGGGCGACGGCGTGGGCGAAGCCCCTGCGTACCGGGTCGAAGACACCCGCCTCTACCGCTTCTACGCGCGCATCATGGGCCCGCTGCTCGCGCGCCGAGGGCGGCTGTGGGCCGTGATGGCCGGTGTGAGCGTGCTGTTGCTCGGCGCGGGGGCGCTGTTCGTCACGCGGGCGGTAAGCGTGAAGATGCTCCCCTTCGACGACAAGAACGAGCTGCAGATCATCGTCGACGTGCCCGAGGGCACGACGCTCGAGGCCACGACGGCGCTCGCCCAGGACGTGGCACGGGCGGTGGCGGGCGTGCCCGAAGTGCGCCGCGTGCAGCTCTTCGCGGGCACGGCGGCGCCCGTGAACTTCAACGGCCTCATCCGTCACTACTACCTGCGCCGCGGACCCCATGTGGCCGACCTCCAGGTCGACCTGATCGACAAGGGAATGCGCGAGGCCCGCAGCCACGACGTGGCGCTCCGCCTACGCCCGCTGGTCGACTCGGTCGCGGCCGCGTGGGGCGCGGGCGCCCGTGTGAAGGTGGTCGAGGTGCCGCCCGGGCCGCCCGTGCTCTCCACCCTCGTGGCCGAGGTGTACGGGCCCGACGACGTGAGCCGCACCGCCCTGGCCGAGAAGGTTTTCGCGGCCTTCCAGGCACACCCGTCCGTGGTGGACGTGGACTGGTCGCGCGCCGCCGCGCAGGAGCGCGCGGTCTGGCGCATCGACCCGGAGCGCGCCGCGCTGGCGGGGGTCGACAAGGGCGCTGCGATCGCGGCGCTGCGTGCGGCCCTGGCCGGGCAGGTTGCGACCGAGTTGGCCGTGCCCGGCGCGCGCACGCCCGTGCCGGTGCGGGTGCGCCTGGAGACGGCCGGGCGGGCGGGACGCGAGCGGCTGCAGGCGCTGGGGGTGGCCCGCGCCGACGGGCGGGGACTCGTGCCGCTCGCCGAGCTCGTCGACGCGCGCTCCGAGGTGGCGCCCCAGCCGATCGACCGCAAGAACGGACGCCGCGTGGTGTACGTCACGGCCGAGGTGGCCGGCCGGATCGAGAGCCCGGTCTACGCGATTCTCGACCTCGCCGGCCCGCTGGCCGACGAGACCGGCGCGCTCCAGCTCTACCGCAGGGGCCCGGGCCTCGTCGAGGGCGGCGTGCTCAAGTGGGACGGTGAGTGGCAGATCACCTACGAGGTGTTCCGCGATCTGGGGATCGCGTTCGCGGGCGCGCTCGCGCTCATCTACGTGCTCATCGTCGCCTGGTTCGGCTCGTTCGTGACCCCGGCCGTGATGATGGCCGCCATCCCGCTGACCCTGGTGGGCGTGGCGCCCGGGCACGTGTTGTTCGGCGCGTTCTTTACGGCGACGTCGATGATCGGGATGATCGCTCTGGCCGGGATCATGGTCCGCAACGGCATCCTGCTGATCGACTATCTGGAGGCGCGCCGTGCCGACGGCGTGCCGCTGGAGCGCGCCATCCTCGAGGCGGGCGCGGTCCGCACGCGCCCCATCGCGCTCACGGCCGGGACCGTCGTGATCGGCGCTCTGGTCATTCTGTTCGACCCCATCTTCCAGGGGCTCGCCGTATCGCTCGTGACCGGCGCGCTCGCGTCGACCGTGCTCACGCTGGTGGTCGTGCCGGGCCTCTACGCCCTGCTGCGCGCGCCGCGGCGGACCCCATCGCAGGAGGTGTGACGTGAAGCTCGTGATGCTGCTTTACCTGGAGGACGACCACACGCTCGTCGCGGACCTGCTCGCGCACCACGGCGTGCGCGCCTACTCCCGCCTGCCCGTGGAGGGGCACGGCGAGGGAACGGCGTCGGGCTGGTACGCGCGGGTGGCCCCTTTCCGCAGCCAGATGATCGTCGCCCTCGTACCGGCCGACCTCGCGGCCGAGCTGCTCGAGGCCGTGCGGGCGATCGAAGAGGTCCACGATCCGCGCCACCCCGTGCACGCGTCGGTGTTCGACGTCGAGGCCGCCGCACACTCGGGTGGGGACGCCCTCCAGGCGTGAAGGACCCTGTCCAGAGAAGCGAACCACAACGAACCATCAGGAGAAACCGCACCATGACCATGGACCGCAAGATCCGGATGATTGCAGGCACGTTCGTGCTGCTGAGCGTCGCGCTGGCCGTGTGGGTGAGCCCCTACTGGCTGTTCTTCACCGCCTTCGTCGGGGCCAACCTGTTGCAGTCCTCCCTCACCGGCTGGTGCCTCATGGAAGACATCCTGCGCTGGACGGGACTGCACCGCGACGGCGGCCCCCGGGAGCCCGCCGGATCCGCTTGACCCCCGTGGGGCCGCCGCCTACTATCACCGTCCCCCTAAATCCGGGTAGAGACACGAGATACAGCAGGAGGCAGTATGGCGGCCGGTAAGGAATACCCCACGGACCGCATCCGCAACGTCGTCGTGCTGGGCCACGGCGGCTCCGGGAAGACGAGCCTCGTCGACGCGCTCTGCTTCGCGGCGGGCAGCTCGAAACGACGGGGCAGCGTGGACGACGGGACCGCGCTGACCATGTACACGCCCGAAGAGATCGACCACGGCGTGTCGATCCAGTGTACGCCGGCGCACTGCGACTACCAGGGTACGAAGATCAACCTGCTCGACACGCCCGGCTTCATGGACTTCACGGGCGAGGTGCTCGCGGCGGTCAGGGTGGCGGACGCGGCCGTCATTGTACTCGGCGCCACCTCCGGCGTGGAGGTCGGCACGGAGACGGTCTGGGAGTTCTGCGAGAGTCGGGGCCTGCCCCGGCTCTTTTTCGTGTCCATGATGGACAAGGAGCACGCGGACTTCGAGAAGGTCTACCGCGACATCAAGGACCACCTCACCGAGAAGGTGGTGCCGGTCGAGATCCCGATCGGTGAGGGTGAGGACTTCCGCGGCATCATCAACCTTTTCAGCGGGCGGGCACACATCTACAAGCCCGGCACGACCACGGGCGAGTACGAAGAGACCGACATCCCCGACGAACTGCAGGGGAAGTTCGAGGAGTGGGAGACCGAGCTCCAGGAGACCCTCGCGACCACGAACGAGGCCCTGCTCGAGACCTACCTGGAGGGCGGAAAGATCTCCCGGGAGGAGGCCATCGAAGCGATGGCGCTGGGGATGGCGCGCGGGGACGTCATCCCGCTCTTCTGCGGTTCGGCCGCGAAGAGCTACGGCATGCAGGCGCTGCTGCGGAAGCTGGTCGAGCTCTGCCCGCATCCCGGCGAGACCGGCGGGGAGGAGGCGACGACTCCCGACGGCGCCGAGGTGCTGGTCGCCCCCGAAGACGGCGAGCCGTTTTCGGCGCTCATCTTCAAGACGGCGTCCGAACCGCACGTGGGCGAGTTGTCGTTCTTCCGGGTCGTGAGCGGCACCGTCTCGAACGGCGCCGAGGTACGCAACGCCGAGCGCGGCGTCACCGAAAAGCTCAACCACCTCTCGATCCCCATGGGGCGGGAGCGCCTCGAGGTGCCGCGCCTGCACGCGGGTGACATCGGGGTGGTCGCCAAGCTCAAGGACTCGCACACGAACGACACGCTGTCGGCTCCCACGCGGCCCGTCGTGCTGCCCAAGATCGAGTTTCCGAAGCCCGACATCGCCGTGGCACTTCGGGGTGTGGGCCGCTCGGACGACGACAAGCTGGGCGAGGTGCTGTCGCGCATCCACGAAGAGGATCCCACGTTCGCGGCGGAGTTCAACCCCGAACTGCATCAGACGATCGCGCGCGGACTCGGCGAGCTGCACATCGACGTCCAGATCGAGCGCATGAAGCGCAAGTACGGCGTGAACGTCGAGATCGAGCAGCCCCGGATCGCGTATCGCGAGACGATCACCAAAGCCGCGGAGGGACAGGGGCGTTTCAAGAAGCAGACGGGCGGCCGCGGCCAGTTCGGCGACTGCTGGATTCGCCTCAAGCCGCTGCCCCGGGGCGAGGGCTACCGCTTCGTGGACTCCATCAAGGGCGGGGTGATTCCCTCGAAGTACGTCCCCTCGGTCGACAAGGGCATCCAGGAAGCCGCCGCCGAGGGCATCCTGGCCGGATACCCGGTCGTCGACTTCGAAGCCGAGTGCTACGACGGCTCGTACCACTCGGTCGACTCCTCGGACATCGCCTTCAAAGTGGCCGGCTCGATGGCCTTCAAGAAGGTGGCTCCCAGTTGCCGGCCGGTGCTGCTCGAGCCCGTCATCGAGGTGTCGGTGACGACGCCCGACGACTACGTGGGCGACATCATGAGCGACCTCAACCAGCGCCGCGGCAAGGTGCTGGGCATGGATCCGGGCAAGGGGCGCACGACGATCCGGGCGCTCGTGCCCGAAGCCGAGCTGTACAAGTACGCCACGTCACTGCGCTCGATCACCCAGGGGCGGGCGCACCACACACGTGCGTTCCACGGCTACGAGCCGGTGCCGGAGCACGAGACCCAGAAGCTGGTGGCCGAGCTCAAGGCGCAGGCCGAGGCCTGACGTTTCGGCGCATCGGGGTGGGCGAATCGGGGGCGGTCGGCGGGCGCCGGCCGCCCCCGGCGCCGTTTCAGCAGGCCTGGGTCGGGGACTCGCGGAAGCGCACCGGCAGGGACGAGGCCGGCACCAGCACCATGTGGACGGGCGCGATCTGCACGCGCGGTTGACGGCAGCCGTCGTCGGGGTAGGTGGACGTGACGTCCACGACGAGTTCGTCGCCTTCTCTGCGAATGCCGTCGATGTCGATGCGGTGGCCGAGCGTGGGCCGGAGCCCCATCGAGGCGGCGATGACCATGCGCCGGGAGAAGTCGATTTCGGGCGCCGTGGGATGCTGCTCCGGGCGCACGGAGAGTCCGATCCAGTACTCGCGCCACGACACCGAGTCGCGCACCACCGTGCGCAGCGAGTCGTGGGGCCCGCCGTCCCAGCGGCCCCAGTAAGGCCTCTCGAACGCGACCTCGACGGTTTCGTCGGCCTCGGGGACGCCGCCGGGATCGGTTGCGCAGCCGCACACGAGCGGCAGCGCGAGCAGGAGCCACGCCGGCGCGGTTGGAGCGCGGTGGGTCAAGGGAGCACCTCCGTACGGATCCTCTGGGTCAACCCTACCGGGTACGCGACGGTTCCGTCGGGGCGGTCTCGCACGTACCCCGTCACGCCCGCCGCCCTCGCCGTGGCCGGGGGCCCCGGCCGATTGATCGGCCCACGCGCTCCGGTGTACTTTGCTACGCCCCGGCTCGGGCGCATCCGCACGGCATCACCGTTGGAGGACGACGTGGCAGGTCATAGCAAGTGGGCCCAGATCAAGCGCAAGAAGGCGGCCAACGACGCCAAGCGCGGCGCACAGTTCACCAAGCTCATCCGCGAGATCACGGTCGCGGCGCGGGAGGGCGGCGGCAATCCCGACTTCAACCCGCGCCTGCGGCTGGCCGTCGACACGGCCAAGGCCGCCAACATGCCCGCCGACAACATCGAGCGCGCGATCAAGAAGGGCACGGGCGAGCTCGAGGGGGTGAGCTACGAGGAGGTGGCCTACGAGGGCTACGGCCCCGGAGGCGTTGCGCTCTACATCGAGGCGCTGACCGACAACCAGAACCGCACGGTGGCCGACGTGCGCCACATCCTGGGCAAACACGGGGGCAGCCTCGGCACGTCGGGCTCGGTGGCGTGGCAGTTCGACCGCAAGGGCCAGATCTACGTGAGCGCCGAGCGCTACACCGAAGAGGCGGTCTTCGAGGCGGCGATCGAGGCCGGCGCCGAAGACGTGGAGCAGTCGGGCGACGAGTTCGTCGTCACGACCGAGGTGGCCGCGTTCCACGAGGTGCAGCAGGGCCTCAAGGCCGCCGGCATCGAGTTCGAGCGGGCCGAGCTTGCCTGGATCCCGCAGAACGAGGTGCGCGTCGAGGGCAAGGACGCCGAGAAGCTGGTCAGGCTCATCGAGGCGCTCGAGGACTCCGACGACGTGCAGCAGGTCTACTCCAACGCGGACATCGACGAGGCCGTCCTCGCCGCGCTCTGACCGCTCATGCCTCGCCATCCGCCGGGCACGCTCGTCCTGGGCATCGATCCGGGCACGGCCGTCACCGGCTATGGCGCGCTCGCGCCGCTCGAGCGGGGGCGCTGGACGCTGGTGGAGTGCGGGGTGATCCGCACCTCGGCGGGCTCGCCGCTGCCCGAGCGCATCCGCGAGATCTACGAAGAGGTCGCGGGTCTGGTGGAGCGCTTCCGGCCGGCTGCGATGGCCGTCGAGGACGTCTTCCAGGGGCGCAACGTGCGCAGCGCGCTCACGCTGGGACACGCGCGCGGGGCTATCCTTCTGGCGGGCGCCTTGCGGGGCGTTCCGGTGGCCGAGTACACGCCGGCCGAGATCAAGAGCGCGGTCGTGGGCCACGGACGCGCCACCAAGGATCAGGTGGCCTACATGGTTCAGCGCCACCTGCGCCTGCGCGAGGCGCCCGCGCCGGCCGATGCCGCCGACGGGGTGGCGGCGGCGCTCTGCCATTGCCTGGTGGGGCC
>RFGQ01000168.1 GCA_003695865.1 Gemmatimonadota bacterium
AGCGCGGCGCCCACCTCGCGCGCCCGCGACGCGATCGCTTCGAGGTCGAAGCGGGTGCCGTCGGTCCAGTGGACCACCGGCATGGTCACGACCGCCGTGTCCGCGTCGATCGCCTCGAGGATGCGCTCGTTCCAGGCCGCCGCCCTCGGCGGCTCGCCGGGGCGCGCGACGGTGCGCAGCTCCGCGCCCCGCTCGGCCGCGAGCCTGCGCCACGCATAGACGTTGCCCGGGAACTGCTCGTCGAGCAGAACCAGGTTCTGGCCGCGCTCCACCGGCAGGTTCCGCGCCGCCGTCGCGATGCCGTACGACGCCGCGGGTAACAGCGCCACCCGCAGCGGATCGGGCGCGCCCACCAGATCGGCGAACGCAGCCCTCAGCCGGTCGCACTCGGTGAAGAAGTCGGGCGGCGTGAGCTCGGACGGCAGCCGCTTGCGGCGAATGCCCGCGATGCCCGCCTCTTCGACCACGCGAGGGAGCGGCGACATGTAGGCGCCGTTCAGGTAGTGGACGTGGGGCGGCAGGGAGAAGGCGTCGCGTCGGCAGTGGAGCCCGTGACGCACCGGAGTGGGTTCGACGGTCATGAGGGTCGCGTGGGGGGACGCAGAAGGATCGAGCCGATCACGAAGACGGCCACAAGGTCGCCCACCAGGCCCGAGCCCGCCACGGCCAGCGCGGCGCCCACCAGCGCACCCCGCTCCCACCCACCGAGCGGGCGCCGCGCGTGCCCCACGCCGGCCGCGGCCAGGGCGAGCACGGCGGCCGACGCGACCGCCGCCGACTCGACCACCTCGAGGGGCGGGGCGGCCAGCAGCAGCCCCGGCTCGTACACGAAGAGGAACGGCACGAACACCCCCGCACCGGCGAGCACGAAGGCCGTCACGGCCGTGCGCGTCGCCGGGGCTCCGGCCACGCCCGCGGCGGCGTAGGCGGCCAACGACACCGGCGGGGTCACGTTCGAGATCGCGCCGAAGTAGAAGATGAAGAGGTGAGCGGCGAGCGGCGCCACGCCGAGCTCGATCAGGCCGGGAGCGCCGAGCGCCGCCAACACGACGTAGGCGGCCGTGGTGGGCAGGCCCATGCCCAGCACGACCGAGCCAGCCGCCGTGAGCACGAGCGCCACGGGCAGCGATCCGCCCGACACGGCCACGATCAGCTCCGACATGCGCAGGCCGATGCCCGTGAGTGAGGCCACCCCCACCACGATCCCGGCCGCCGCGCAGGCCGCCGCCACCTGTACGGCCCCCCGGGCGGCCGACTCGACGGCCCGTGCGAGCCCCCGTCCGCCCGGGCGCGTGGCGGGCCGCAGCCAGGCCGACGCCAGCGCGACCACCACCCCCCAGAACGCCGCCCGCATGGGCGACCGTCCGACCACCAGGGCCC
>RFGQ01000169.1 GCA_003695865.1 Gemmatimonadota bacterium
TGTCGTGATGCACGATCCCCCAGCCCGGGCTGGTCCAGACCGCGTTGCCGACCAGCATCGCCGGGTTGTCCGGGTCGTCCACCCCCGCCCGGTGGACGTGCAGCGCATAGCGCCCCTTGACGTTCGCGTCCGGCGTCACCGTCTCGAGAGACCCGACGGGCACCGCATCGGCCGACTTGTCGGTCCGCCCCAGACCCTCGAAGCCGACATAGCGCACGTCGACATCGTCCGAGTGCATGAACATCACGTGGCCGCGCTCGCTGACCGCCGCCGTGTCGTAATCCTCGGTCGCGATCGTGATCGACCGCGAATAGTTCGCAACGGAGGTCTTCAGCCCGGCCCTGGGCGCGTCGTGGTCGTGCACGAGCGCGGCGTCCAGCGTCACCACGTTGCCGTCGATCGCGGTGATCGTGCGCACCTCGTCCTCGGGCGGATAGGGCCGGACCCCCTGGATCGTGTTGTCCCAGGCATGGCCCTTGTAGTGCGTGCCCGCCACCACGATCCGGTCGCCCACCTGCCAGCCGTCCGGCGCAGACGCCAGCGTCAGCGTCGTGTCGCCCGCCATCGGGTCGGCCGCGACCTTGAGATGCGTCGCCTTCTCGGCGCCGTGCATCTCGACCTGGCCGTGCACGATCACGCCCCGGCTCAGGAGCATCGGGTCCCAGACGGTGTCGATCGCGCCGTTGTTGGCGATCACGATCTCGGCCGAGACCCCGGCGGCCACCGGGTCCGTCGCCGTGCCGATCTCGAGCCGGCCCGTGCCGTCGACCACCAGCGTGTCGACCACCATCCGGGTGTCGCTCTGTGTCGCGAACGAGAGCTCGCCGTCGACCCGCACCGTGAAGAGCCGGGCGTCCGAGACGCCCGTATAGTCGACCGAGACGCCCTGCGGGATCAGCACCCGCGCGCCCGCGCCCGGCACGCTCCCGCCCCAGGTCGCCGGGTCGAACCAGTCGCCGCTGGCCACCGCCACGTGCGTCGCGTCCTCGGGGCGCACCAGGTTCATCAGCGCCGCGTGCTCGGCCATCTTCGCCGGATCCGTCGGGTGCGGCGTGCCGGTCGTCCCGCTCGTGCCCGTCCCGCTCGTGTCCGTCGTGCCCGTGGTGCCCGTCGTGTCCGTGGTGGTCGTCGTGCCCGACGTCGGGTCCGTCGTGCCCGACGTCTCCGTCCCGCCCGTCGTCTCCGCCGCCAGCGGATCGGACATCAGCGCGGTCTCCGACAGAAGCGGCGTGAACGTGATCGGCGCCGGGTCGGACGTCGGATCGGAGACCGGATCGGACGTCGGATCGGAGGTCGTGCTGTCCAGGGGCAGCGGCTCCAGCAGGAGCGGGTCGCCGGTCGTGGTGGTCGTGTCCTGTGTCGTCGATCCGGTACCACCGTCCCCGGACAGCGGATCGGCAAGACCGTCGATTCCGCCGGCAAGACCGGTCAGATCATCGGACATCGCGCGCCTCCCATCCAGCTGCATGGCAGGGCGCTTTTCCAACCGGGAGTTTAATTTTGGACTAAGATTGCAAGCCAAGGGAGAGCGCGCGCCGGGCCCGGCGAAACCGCCTCCGTCCGGGCGGACCGCCGCCGCAGGCTGTTGCGCCATCAGGGCGAAGGCGAGGCAGAGACCGGCAAGCCTGAGCACGGGGCGCGCACTCCCTCCTCTGCGAGCAGACGCGGGCCACCCGCCCGGCGCCGCGCGAATCGGTCCCGGAA
>RFGQ01000170.1 GCA_003695865.1 Gemmatimonadota bacterium
GCCCCGGCCGATCCACGGCTGACGCAAGACCACGAACGCGGAGGAGTCCGGGCATGGCCCGGTTGTTTCGACGGAAGGAAGAGCGCAGGAAGGGATTCTGGCGGCGGGCGGTCGACCTGGCCCTCACCGACGTGCGGGTGGCCTTCGGCGGGCTCGACACGCCCTCGCTCGAGGAGCTCGAAGAGCGGCTCATCGCGGCCGACTTCGGCGTGGACGCGAGTCTGGCGCTGGTCGACCACGTCGAGCGGGAACTCAAGCGCGGCCGGGCCCGCGGCGCCGAGGGGCTGAACCGGGCTCTGCGCGAGGCGCTCGCCGACCTGCTAGCGCCCGCGCGTGAGGCGTACCTGGAGGCGGCCGACGAGGGGCCCACGGTCTACCTGATCTGCGGCGTGAACGGGGTCGGCAAGACCACTTCGGTCGCGAAGCTCGCCCACCGCATCCGCTCCGAGGGGAAATCGGTGCTGGTGGCGGCGGCCGATACGTTCCGGGCCGGGGCGGTCGATCAGTTGCGCATGTGGGCCGAGCGCGTGGGCGCCGACTTCGTGGCTGGGCAGGCGGGCGGGGACCCCGCTGCGGTGGCCTACGACGCGATCGACGCGGCCGAGGCGCGCGGCATCGACGTGGTCCTGATCGACACCGCGGGCCGCCTCCACACGCAGTCGCCGCTCATGGAGGAGCTGCGCAAGGTCGATCGGGTGATCCGTCGCCGCCTCGAGGGGGCGCCCCACGAGACGCTCATCGTGCTGGACGCGACCGTGGGTCAGAACGCACTCTCTCAGGTGCGGGCCTTCGGTGAGGCGGTCTCCCTCACCGGCATCGTGCTGGCCAAGCTCGACAGCAGCGCGCGCGGAGGCATCGTGGTGGCGCTGCAGCGCGAGTTCGGCTTGCCGGTCAAGCTCGTGGGGCTCGGCGAGGGCATCGACGACCTCGAGACCTTCGATCCCGACGCGTTCATCGAGGGGGTGTGCGGCGCGTGACCTTCTTCAAGCTGGACCGGCCCGTCCAGTTCCTGAAGGGAGTGGGGCCCCGCCGCGCCGAGGCCCTGTCGCGCATGGGGATCGTGACGGCGCGGGATCTGCTCTACCACGTCCCCAGACGCTACGACGACGCCACCACGGTCCAGCCCATCGCCTCGCTCGACGTGGGTCAGGACGCCACGGCCGTGGGCCGCGTGCGCAGCAAGGGCGTGATCCCCACGCGCCGGGGCCTGCGCATCTTCCAGGCGGTGCTGCAGGACGCCTCGGGCATGATCACGGTCGCCTGGCCCGGTCAGCCGTGGCTCGACCGCAAGCTGCGCGAGGGCGACCTCCTGCTGGTGCAGGGACCCGTGCGCTTCTTCCACGGCAAACAGCTTCAGCCGCGCGAGTTCACGGTGCTGGCGCGCGCCGACGACCCCGATCCCAGCGAAGAGGGTGGAGCGGGCCACGTCTTCGTGTCGTATCCGGCCAGCGAGCATGTGCCGCAGTGGGTGCTGCGGGGGCTGTTCGAGAAGAACCTCGACGTGCTCCTGCGCGAGGTGGCCGACGAGGAGTATCTCGAGCCCGCCGACCGCGAGCGGCTCGGGCTGCCGGCGCTGCCCGACGCGCTGCGCGAGCTGCACCGGCCCACGTCGCTGCGAGCGGCCCGGGCCGGGCGGCGCCGGTTGGCGTTCGACGAGCTCTTCTTCCTGCAGCTCGTGCAGGCGCGGGTGCGCTTCCAGGAGACGCGCGCGCGGCCCGGCATCCAACACACGCGCACCAACCGCTGGATCAAGCCGCTGCACGACGCGTTGCCCTTTCCGCTGACGGGCGCCCAGGCCCGCGTGCTGCGCGAGATCTACGCCGACATGACCTCGCCGCACCGCATGAACCGTATGCTCCAGGGCGATGTGGGCTCGGGAAAGACGGTGGTGGCGCTCTTCGCCATGCTGCTCGCCGTGGAGAGCGGCACGCAGGCCGTGCTCATGGCGCCCACCGAGATCCTCGCGGAGCAACATGCGCGCCGGCTGCGTGAGCTGGTCGAGCCCCTCGGGCTCGAGGTCGTGCTGCTCACCGGCCGTCTGGGTACCCGCGAGCGCGAGGCCGCGCTGGGCGCCATCGCCTCGGGCGAGGCCTCGCTGATCGTGGGCACGCACGCGCTCATCCAGGAAGGCGTCCAGATTCCGCGGGCCGGCCTCGTCGTGGTGGACGAGCAGCACCGCTTCGGGGTGCGTCAGCGCCAGGCGTTGAGCGAGCTCGACTCCCGCCCCGACACGCTCATCATGTCGGCCACGCCGATCCCCCGCTCCCTCGCGCTCACGCTCTACGGAGAACTCGATCTGTCGGTGCTCGACGAGCTACCGCCGGGCCGCACGCCGGTGCGCACGCTGCTCCGCTACCCCGGTCGCCGGGACGAGGTGTACGCCTTCGTCGAGGAGCAGCTCGCGCAGGGCCGGCAGGCTTACGTGGTCTACCCGCTCGTGGGGGAGTCCGAGAAGGTGGACCTGCGTTCGGCCACCGAGGAGCACGCCCGCCTGCGCGACGAGGTGTTTCCGCACCGCCGCGTGGGCCTGCTGCACGGGCAGATGCGCGGCGAAGAGAAGGACGCGGTCATGCGGGCCTTCCTCGCGGGGGAGGTCGACGTGCTCGTGGCCACCACCGTGATCGAGGTGGGGATCGACGTGCCCAACGCCACCGTGATGGTGGTGGAGCACGCCGAGCGCTTCGGCCTCTCACAGCTCCACCAGCTCCGCGGCCGCGTGGGGCGGGGCGCGGCGGAAAGCTTCTGCATCCTGGTGGCCGAACCCGGCGAGGCAGCCCGCGAGCGGCTGCTGCTGTTCCGCGACACGACCGACGGGTTCGAGGTCGCGCGCCACGACCTGCGCATTCGCGGCCAGGGCGATTTGTTCGGCGCCCAGCAGCACGGGCGGGACC
>RFGQ01000171.1 GCA_003695865.1 Gemmatimonadota bacterium
GAGAGACACCCTCGGAACCTGATCCGGTTGACACCGGCGTAGGGAGAGCGGTCCGTGAAGCAGTTGTCGTTCAGCAGACGCCGCGTCCCGGCCCCGGCCGGCGCGGCGTCGTTTGTTTTCATCTTCCGGACGAAGAAACCCGCATGAGCAAGACACCGTCCCGCGGCACCAACGGATCGAACGGAGCACGCACCCGGCCACCCGTCCGCTCCTGGGAGGGCGATTACGGCGAGTCCTTCCCCAACTCTCGCCGGGTCTACGTGGAAGGGAGGCACGGCGTGCGTGTGCCCATGCGCGAGATCACGCTCTCGGGCGGCGAGCCCCCGCTGCGTGTGTACGACACGAGCGGGCCGCAGGGCTGCGACCCCCGCGAGGGGTTGCCGCCGCTCCGGGACGCGTGGATCGAAGCGCGGGGAGGCATCGAGGAGCACGACGCGACCTACCGGTCCCTCGACCCGTCCGCCGAAGCCATGATCCCCGATGCGCTGCGCAACCGGCCCCGCCGCTCGAGCGGGGGGCCCGTCACGCAGATGCACTACGCCCGCCGGGGCGAGATCACGCCCGAGATGGAGTTCGTCGCCCTCCGCGAGGGCATGGACCCGGAGTTCGTGCGCTCCGAGGTGGCCCGCGGTCGAGCCATCATCCCGGCGAACGTCAACCACCCCGAGTCCGAGCCGATGATCATCGGCCGCAACTTCAAGGTGAAGATCAACGCCAACATCGGGAACTCGGCGGTGAGCTCCTCGATCGAGGAAGAAGTCGAAAAGCTGCGTTGGGCCACGCTGTGGGGCGCCGATACGGTCATGGACCTTTCGACGGGCAAGCACATCCACGAAACGCGGCAGTGGATCATTCGCAACTCGCCCGTCCCGATCGGGACCGTCCCCATCTATCAGGCCCTCGAGAAGGTGGACGGCGTGCCCGAAGAGCTCACCTGGGAGATCTATCGCGACACGCTGATCGAACAGTGCGAGCAGGGCGTCGACTACTTCACGGTCCACGCCGGCGTGCTGCTGCGCTACGTGCCCCTCACGGCGAGCCGCGTGACGGGCATCGTGTCCCGCGGCGGAAGCATCATCGCCAAGTGGTGCCTGGCCCACCACAGGGAGAGCTTCCTCTATACCCACTTCCGCGAGATCTGCGAGATCATGGCCGCCTACGACGTGGCGTTCTCGCTGGGCGACGGCCTGCGGCCCGGATCGATCGCCGACGCGAACGACGAGGCGCAGTTCGCCGAACTTCGCACGCAGGGCGAGCTCACACGCATCGCGTGGGAGCACGACGTCCAGGTCATGAACGAGGGCCCGGGGCACATCCCCATGCACCTCATCCGTGAGAACATGGAGAAGCAGCTGGAGTGGTGCGACGAGGCGCCGTTCTACACCCTCGGGCCGCTCACCACCGACATCGCGCCGGGATACGACCACATCACGTCGGCCATCGGCGCCGCGCAGATCGGCTGGTACGGTACGGCCATGCTCTGCTACGTCACGCCCAAGGAGCACCTCGGGCTACCGAACCGCGACGACGTGAAGGCGGGCGTGATCGCCTACAAGATCGCCGCCCACGCCGCCGACCTGGCCAAGGGGCATCCGAGGGCCCAGGAGTGGGACGACGCCCTCAGCAAGGCGCGCTTCGAGTTCCGCTGGGAAGACCAGTTCAACCTGTCGCTCGATCCCGTCACGGCCCGCGCCTATCACGACGAGACGCTGCCCGCGGAGGGCGCCAAGGTGGCCCACTTCTGCTCGATGTGCGGCCCCAAGTTCTGCTCGATGAAGATCACGCAGGACATCCGGGACTTCGCGGAGCGCGGCATGCGCGAGAAGTCCGAGGAGTTCCGCGAGGCCGGGGGAGAGATCTACGTGCAGCTCGGCGACTCGGCGCCCTGAGGCGCCCGGGGGCGACGAACCCGGTGCCGCCGGCCGCCGCGAGCCCGAGGGGTGCACCCACGAGCGCGCGGGACGGTGCGACCCGACCTCGTAACCTACGAGGACGTGCGCGGTGCACCCACGAGCGCGCGGGACGGTGAGCCGGCGAAGGGACTGGGGCGGGTGGGTTCGAACCACCAACCTCCCGGTTAACAGCCGGGCGCTCTGCCAGTTGAGCTACACCCCACCGAAAGCAAAAGCGCCGCGGCCCGATGGCCGCGGCGCTCTTGCGTCGATCGTCGGTCGTCTCGACCCGCCTACACGACGCCTCCACGCGCACGGCCCCGGGGGGCGGTGCGATTGGAATTGCGGTGCCGATTGGCGAGGGTCGATCCGATCATGGCCGGCAATATCGGCCGTGGGTCGGCCACGTCAAGACCACCGCGCAGCCGTCAGGGGCGCAAGGCCGGCCCGGGCGGGGTGCGAGAGCCCCGGCCACGGCGCGGCACGCCTGTGGCCCCCTCACCCCGCGAGCAGATGCCAGACCCGGGTGACGGCGAAGGTGACGACCAGCCCGAGCACCACGGGCAGGAGCGCGGATACGGTCGTCCACCGCTTGCTCCCCGTCTCGCGATAGATCGTGTAGAGCGTGGTCGAGCACGGATTGTGGAGCAGGCTGAAGAGCATGACGTTGATCGCGGTGAGGGTCGTCCAACCTCCGGCCCGCAGCAGTTCCCCGACCGCATTCGCACTCTCGAGCTCGAACATCACGCCCGCCCCCTCGCCGACGCCCGTCATCCCCTGCGCCACCACGGTCAGCATGAGGATGGTGGGAATGACGATCTCGTTCGCAGGGATCGCGACGATGTAGGCGAGCAGGATCACTCCGTTCAGACCGAAGAAGAGCCCGACCGGATCGAACCCTGCGACCAGGTGCTGCGCGATCGACGCCCCCCCGAGGTGGATGTTCGAGATCAACCAGATGACCGCACCCGCCGGAGCCGCGAAGATGACGGCCCGCCCCAGCACGATCAGGGTGCGATCGATGAGCGAGGTGTAGAGCGTCTGCAGCAGCCTGGGCGGTCGGTAGGGCGGAAGCTCGAGGCTGAAGGCGCTGGCCTCTCCCTTGAGCAGCGTCCGCGACAGCGCCCACGACACCGCGAACATGAACACGATGCCGAGCAGGGCGATGCTCACGACCGCTGCGGCCGAGAGCAGCCCCGCCCAACGCGCCGGCACCAGCGCCCCCAGGAACACCGTCGCCAGCAGGATCTGGGTCGGCCAGCGCCCGTTACAGAGTGAGAAGTTGTTCGTGATGATCGCTATGAGGCGCTCGCGGGGGCTCTCGATCACGCGCGTCGCGACCACACCCGCAGCGTTGCACCCGAATCCCATACACATGGTCAGGGCCTGCTTGCCGTGCGCCCCCGCCCGCTTGAAGAGCCCGTCCAGATTGAACGCCACCCGCGGGAGATAGCCGAAATCCTCGAGCAGCGTGAACAACGGGAAGAAGATCGCCATGGGCGGCAGCATCACGCTCACGACCCACGCGGTCGCCAGATACACTCCGTCCACGAAGAACCCACTGATCCACCACGGCAGGCCCACGCCCGCCGCCGCATCCCGTAACCAGGGGTGAACGTTGTCGAGCAGCAGCGTCGCCAACATCGAGGAAGGCACGTTCGACCCCTCGATCGTGAGCCAGAACACGCCGGCGAGCAGCAGCAGCATCACCGGCAGCCCGGTCCACCGATTGGTCAGGAACCGATCCAGCGTGCGATCGAAGGTGAAGCCCGCCTTCTTCACGCCCCGCGCGAGGGCCGCCTCGGCGATGCGTTGCGCCTCGCGATAGACGGCGGCGGTCAGGTTGTCGTGGAAATCGCGGTCCAGGCCCCAGCGCAACCGCGTCGCCTCTTCGAGCACCCGGTCTCTCGCCGCCTGCGGCACGGTGAGCGCGCGATCGGCGACCGCGTCGTCACCCGTCAGGAGCCCCAGCTCGCCCGAGCGCACCGCCACCTCGACCGCCTCGTCGGCGTTCAGCAGCCGGAGCGCCACCCAGCGCTGGTTCGGCAGGCCGGGGTACGCGGCTTCGATGAGCGGAAGCAGGTCGGCGACGGCCTCCTCGACGTCGGAGGGGTACCGGGCCAGCCGGAACGGGCGGGTGCGGATCTGGCCGGTCGCGACCCCGTGAACCGCCTCGAGAAGGCGGTCGATGCCCGCCTTCTCGCGCGCGACGGTCGGCACGACCGGCACGCCGAGCAGGTCCGAGAGACGGTCGGCATCCACCGCGATGCCGTGCCTGCGGGCCTCGTCGACCAGGTTCAGGCACACGACCACCCGGTCGGTGATCTCGAGGATCTGGAGCGTGAGGTTCAAGTTGCGCTCGAGCCGCGTGGCGTCCACCACGACGACCGTCACGTCCGGACGCCCGAACAGGATGAAGTCTCGCGCCACCTCCTCGTCGACGCTGCCGGCCTGCAGCGAATAGGTCCCGGGCAGGTCAACTACCTTCACGCGTTGGTCCTCGTGCAGGAAGACGCCCTCCGCACGCGTCACCGTTTTTCCCGGCCAGTTGCCGGTGTGCTGGCGCAGACCTGTGAGCGCGTTGAAGACCGTGCTCTTGCCGGTGTTCGGGTTCCCGGCGAGCGCCACCAGATAGTCCCAGCGGTCGGGCTTCAGCCCGAGCCGGACGAGGGTGTCGGCCCGGTGCTGCGCACAGCCCTCACAACCGCGGGTCGCGAGCAGCGGGTTCACGATGCCTCCCTCCGGGCGGCGGCCTGGTCCCCTCCGGCGTTCGCCCCGGCGGTGCCCTCGGGTGTCTCGCCCTCTTCGAGCGGATCGACTTGGATGAGCTCGGCCTGTTCACGCCGAAGCGCGATCAGCGCGCCACGCACCAGATAGGCGACCGGATCGCCACCCATGGCGGCCATCTGTGCCTCGACGACCGTTCCCGGCACGATGCCCAGATCCATCAGGCGGCGGCGCTGAAGCCCCTGACAGACGGGCGAGATCCGCACCACCCGGGCCTTTCGACCCGGCCGCA
>RFGQ01000018.1 GCA_003695865.1 Gemmatimonadota bacterium
CGACGAGGGCGTCTTTACCGCCAAGCTCCGCGATGACCGGGGTGATGGTCTTGGCGCTCTCGGCGATCACCTTGCGCCCGTTGCCCATCGACCCGGTGAAGACGACCAGGTCGACGCCGCCCGAGACGAGCGCCGCGCCCGTGTCGCCGTAGCCGTGGATGCACTGGACCAGGTCCCGCGGCAGGCCGTGAGCGTCGAAGGCCTCGTCGAAGATGCGCTGGAAGCGCCCCGCGGACCAAGCGACGTGTTCGCTGACCTTCACGACCGTCGCGTTGCCGGCGAAGAGCGAGTGGATCGTCGGCCCGAGGATGTTCTGAAGAGGATAGTTCCAGGGGCAGATCACGCCGATGACGCCCCGCGGTCGGTACTCGATGGTCGCCTTCTTGTGAAGGAAGAGCCCGCTCGGCACGCGCTCCGGCCGCAAGTGCTTCTCGCCGTGCTTGAGGGTCCAGCGGATCTTCTCGCTCACGGGCCAGATCTCGCCGAGCATGGCGTTCTCGCGGGTCTTGCCCGAGTCGCGCACGATCAGCTCGCAGAGCTCGTCGGCGTGGTCGAGGACGTGGCGTTGGATGTGTCGCAGCACCGAGCGGCGCGTCTCGAAGTCGCTCTTCGCCCAACGCTTCTGGGCCTCGCGGGCCCTCGCGATGACGGCGCGCGTCTCCTCGGGGGTCGTGATGGGCACCTCACCGAGCGCCTCTCCCGTCGCGGGATCGACGCAGGGGATGAGGCGGGGGGTTTGCGGCGTGCTCGGGATCGCGGTCGTGGTCATGTCGAGGCGGAGCCTACGACGACTGAGGACGCGAGCCAGCAGCTCGCCGTGAGCCGTCACAGACGCGGTCTCAGCGGGCGCATAGGCGGCGTCAGGGCCCTCCGGAACGGGCCCTGCGGGACGGGCGCCCTCAGATCAGGGGTCCGGGGCAGCCGAAGTCCACCTCGATGTTCGTCACGCTGCCCGACTGCACCTGCTCGCACTCGGAGCCGTAGAAGGTGATCGTGTTCGTCGCCGGATCGTAGTCCCAGCCGCTGGTGTGGCTCATGTTGCGCGGGATCAGCGGCCCCCCGTCGAAGCGCACCTGGAAAAGCATCGGGTCGCGGGTTGGCCCATCGAGCTCCACGGTGCAGCTCGGCGGGATGATCTCGGCGGCGATGGCGTCGAGGGCCGCGTCCAAGGCCGCGGGGCTGTCCGCGCTGAAGGGCCGCGGCGTGCCGCCGGCGGTGGCCATTCGGTTCAGGGCCGAGGGATCGCTGCCGAACCCGGAGCCGAAGCCGAGGACGTACGTGGTGACCCCGGCCG
>RFGQ01000172.1 GCA_003695865.1 Gemmatimonadota bacterium
GTGCCGGCACGGCGGCTACGAGGCCGCGCTCGCCGACGCTTCGGTCGACGCGGTGGTCGTGGCCACGCCGCCCGACACGCACCGCGCGCTCACGCTCCGCGCGCTCGAAGCCGGCAAGGACGTGATCGTCGAGAAGCCGGCCTTCCCCGCGCTCGCCGACTTCGAGCGCGCGCGGGCCGCCGCGCGGGCGGCGGGGCGGCGGGTCTTCGCGGCCGAGAACTACTACTATCGCCCGGTACGCGTCGCGCTCGCCCGCCTGATCGCCGAGGGAGCGGTGGACGAGCCCCTGCTGCTGCGCGTGAATGCGGTCAAGCGGCAGCGGCCCGAGGGATGGCGGGCCGATCGACGGCACACGGGCGGTGGCGGCCTGCTCGAGGGCGGCGTGCACTGGGTCAACTTCATGGCGTCCCTGGGGCCGCGCGTGGAGCGTGTGTGCGCTGCCCGGGCGGGCGGGCGCGCCCACGTCGCCGAGTCGCTGGCCGCGGTCTTCGCCTACGAAGGCGGCATGGTGGGCACGCTGGCCTTCTCGTGGGAGGTGCCCTCGCCGCTGCAGGGCGTGCGCTGGTCGGCGCTGTACGGCCGGGGGGGCTCCGTCTGGTTCGAGTCCAATGGTATCTTCCTCTGCGTTCGGGGCCGGAAGACGCGCATCTCGCTGCCCGGGCTGCGCGATCTGTCCGGCTTCCGTGCGATGTGGGCCGACTTCCTGCGCGCGCTGCGCGAGGGGGGTGAGCCCGCCATGACATTCGACGACGCGGAGCGCGACGTGCGCCTGGTGCACGAGATCTATCGCTCCATGGACGAGACCACGCCCGGCGGGCCGGGCGCGGAGGCGGCGGGCTGAGGTCCCTGCCGGGGCCCGGCCCGCGCGGCCGCCCGTGCGCCCCCGGGCCGGAGGCACGATGACCGAGATTCCCGCGACCCAGGCCCTCATGGGGCTGCTCGTCGGCCTGGCGGCCGGCCTGCACAGCGCCACCTGGGGCATGTACAAGGACGCCCCGCACGAGGGTTTCACGTGGCGCACCTACGTGCGCAGCCCGATCGTGGCGAGCCTGATCGGGCTCGCGCTGACCCTCTTCACGAGCCTCGATCCCACGACCGCCCCGGGCGTGGTCGTGCTCTGGGCCGTCACCTACGGGCTCGAGCGCGCCTGCCTCGAGGTCTACAAGTCGTTCATCCGGGTCGAGGATCAGTCGAAGTACACGATCCCCATGCAGTTCGCCGTGCGTGGCCGCGTGGTCGAGAGCGCGCCGCTGCGTCTGCTCGCCGGCGCGGCGTACGTGGGGGGGGCGTCGGCGGTGCTCTACGCCATCCACCGCTTTCAGGGCGCGCCCTCGCAGTCGCTCCACCCGGTGCTCGTGGTGTTCCTGGTCGGAAGCGCGGGGGGGTGGATCTCGGCGTTCGGCGGCGCCTGGAAGGACGCGCCCATCGAAGGCTTCCACACCTTCAAGTTCTTCCGCAGCCCCGCGATGGCGTTCGGGTACGGGCTCCTCGTGGCGTCGCTGACGACGAACTACGTGTTCATCTTTCTGGGCGCGATCGGGTTCACCGTGGCGACGATCGAGACCTACAAGACCTTCTTCTTTCCCGACCGTCCCCGCGGCAAGTTTCAGGGCAAGGAGCCGGCATTCCCCGAGTACCTGACCCGGCGGGCGCGCTTCGTGCCGGTCTTCGTGCTGGTGTGGCTCGGCGTGCTGACCGCGGTGGTGTTGGCGCTGTTGGGCCCGCGACACGGTCTGATCTGACCGGAGGCCGCGGCGTGTGCGCTCCGCGCCGGCGCGGGGAACTCCGGAACAGCGCCCGCCCAGGGAGTGTTCAAGGCTGTGCGTTCTCCCGGGACCCCGGGGTTTCCCCAGTCAGGAGTCCGATCATCCGACGACTCGCCCCAGCGCGGTGGGCCGGACCCACCCTTCGATCGATCGGCGCACGGCGCGACGCGTGTGAACACGTTCGCCGCCCGGCGCCGCCGTCGCGCCGTCGCGCGAGCGGCGCTCCGCGGCCGTGCCGGAGGACCGTCGCGTCCTTGCTGCTGACGGCCGCAGCCGCAGCCCTGGCTGCCGCGCCTGCGGCCGCGAGCGGCGTTGGTCCGGAGCGGTCGACCGCTCCACTGCCGACCGCCTGTACGAGCGAGGGCGCGGCCGACGTCGATGCCTCGTTCGCGCGCTGGGCGCGCCTGCTGCGCGATCGGGGAAGCCTCTCCGGCGACGAGCTCGGGCGGCGCGCCGAGGCCGTGATCGCCGACGCCTTCGCGGTGGACGCCATGGCCGAGTGGATCCTCGGGGACCGCTGGGGGCGTACGCACCCCTACGACCGCGGGCGCTTCCACGACGCGCTCGTGCGGGCCATCCGGGGAGAGATCCTGCCGTTCTTCGCGGGTGCCGAAGTGCTGCCCATGCTACGCCCGGCCGACGAGCCCTGGAGCCCGGACGACGGCACGGTCGACGCCCGTTACTGGCTGGTGGCCGGCGACTGGCAGGACTGGTTCACGCTGCGGCTCATGAACGGTCCCGACGGCCACTGCCGCATCTTCGACGTGAAGCGGGGCGACCGTAGTCTGATTCGCCGTCTGGACGACCGGGTCGACCGGCTGATCGACGACTACTCCTTCGAGTACATGGTCGCGCAGGTGGGCGACTACGAGGCCGTCGTGCTCGAAGACTTCGAGGACGACGACGAGGGCTCGCTGCCGCGCGGCTGGACGTGGCGGGACGGCGACAACGACAAGAACAAGCCCTACCGGGTGCGTGTCGAGGACGGCAATCACTACCTCGAGGCGACCGACGAGGGTGAGTCGGTGATCCTGGGCCGCGAAATCCGCTGGAATCTGGACGAGTATCCCTACCTCTCGTTCCGCGTACGGGTGCACCGCATCCCCGAGGGCGGCGACGAGCGCGACGACCGCAAGGTCGACAGTGCCGCGGGCCTCTACATCACCTACAAGAAGAAGGTCTTCGGGAAGATCCCCGAGTCGGTGAAGTACGTGTGGAGTTCGACGCTCCCGGTCGGGACCGCGGTCCGCCGGGAAGGCATCGGGCGGCCGTGGCAGGTGGTTTTCGCCACGGGTAAGGACCGACTCGGCGAATGGCGCACGTTCGTGTTCGACCTGCGCCAGGCGTACCGCGACACCTTCGGTGGTGATCCCCCCTCGAAACCGCTCGGTATCGGTATCCTTTCCGACGCGAACTCGCTCCACTCGCAGGCGTACGCCGACTACGACGATATTCGAGTGCTCCGCGTCGCCCCGCCGGGCGTGACGTCGGGGGTGCGCGAGAAGGTACCGCCCATCAAGCGCTAGGACACCGATTCCAGATGCTGCTTCCCGGGAGAACGAGCGTGTGGATGGTTCTGTGCCTTGTGCTGGCGCCCGCGGGCGCCCGGGCTCAGGCCTCCGCCGCTGATACGGTCATCGTCGGCCTGGCCGAAGCCGAGGCGCGCGCGCTCGAGCAGAGTCCGCTGCTGGGCCCCGCGCTGGCGTCGGTCGAGATCGCGCGCGCGCAGCAGAGCCGAGCCGAACATGCGCGCTTCCTGCCCGAACTGAAGCTGCGCAACGTGTGGGGTCCCATCCCGCGGGCGCGGGGCGAGTTCAACGAGTTCGGGGTGCTCATGTCGCCCGACACCATGACCGGGCTCGACGACCTCACCTGGTTCACGCAGGTCGATCTCAACTTCGTGCAGCCGCTGTACACGTTCGGCAAGCTCGGCGCCACGCTCGACGCGGCACGACACCAGGTCGAAGCGGTGCGCGCCGACGTGCAGAAAACGCGCGCCGAGGTGCTGCTGCAGGTACGCCAGCTCTACTGGGGCGCGCTGCTGAGCGAGGAGTTGCTCGGCGTGTCGCGGTCCGTGAACGATCGCGTGGCCGAGGCCGAGCAGCGCCTGCAGGAGCTCTACGACGAGGGCGACGCGTCGCAGAACGACCTGTTCAAGTTCGAGATCTTCAAGTACCAGGTCCGCAGCCAGACGCGCGAGGTGGAGTCGGGGCGCACGAAGGCGCTGGCGGCGCTCAAGGCCATGGTCGGCGTGCCCGACTCCGTGCCGATCCGCCTCGCCGACGCGTCGCTCGACGCGCTCCAGGTCGAGCTCGACAGCCTGTCGGCCTACGTACGCGAGGCACTGGCGTCGCGCCCCGAGCTGCAGCAGCTCGAGGCGGGCATCGCGGCCCGCCGCGCGCTGGTGCGGGCGGCCGAGGCAGCCTCGCGGCCCACGCTCTTCCTGGCCGGCCAGCTCAGCATCAACGAGTCTCCCGGCCGGTTCGACCCCAGGAATCCGTTCGTCAACAACCCGACGAACTTCACACGCCCCGGGCTGGTCGTGGGCTTCGACTGGAACCTGAACTTCCGCGACAACCGCGACAAAGCTGCGGTCGAGCGCTTCGAGGCCGAGAAGCTCGAGGCCCAGGCCCGGCCGCTGCGCCTGATGATCGAGCAGCAGGTGCGCGAGGCGTACCTCGACGTCGAGCGTGCGCGCATCGACGTCGAAGAGGGGCGCGACGCCCTGCGCGCGAGCGAGAACCTGCTCCGCGCCGAACTGCAGACGTTCGATATCGGATTGGGGAGTATCGACGACGTGATCGACGCCTTCCAGTCGAACGTGACCATGGCCGTGGAGCAGCTTCGCAACATCGCCGAACTGAACACCAAGCTCGCCGAACTGAGTCGGCGGGTCGGACGCGACATCGCGGCTCGCAGCACCCGCTGAGACACGCGGACGCGGCCGGTGTACGAGAGACGGATGACTCCCGCGGGCGGCGCCGCAGACGGCGGCGCACGTGACGGTCGGGATACGAGGACGCCATGACGAGGAAGAGTAGAGGAACCGGACTCTTTTGGGCCGGGCTTCTGGCCGCGGTCGTGTACGCCGCGCCCGCCGCCGCCCAGGCGAGTCCCGACCAGGTGGTGCGCGCACGCAACGAAGCGGTGCAGAAGGCGCTCGCCGAGGCCGGCGACGACATCTCCGACGCGACGCGCGAGCGCCTCAAGGACGTGATCAACGGGCTCATCGACTTCCGCGAGCTGTCCAGGCGCGCGCTGCGCCGTCACTGGGACCGCCGCTCGCCCGAAGAGCAGGAGCGCTTCGTCGAGGTGTTCCGGGAACTGGTGCGCAACTCGTCGGTGCAGAAGCTCGAGGTCTACGAAGCCGACAGCATCACGTACGAGCCGGCCGAGGTCGAGGGCGACCAGGCCCGCGTGGTCACCCACGCCTTCGAAGACGGCAAGTCGGTGGAGATCGTCTACCTCATGCACCGCGTCGACGGCGAGTGGAAGGCCTACGACGTGATCATCGACGGCTCGAGCACCCTGCGCACCTATATGGACTCGTTCCAGCGTGAGATCCGGGCGTCGTCGTTCGAAGCGATGCTGCGCCGCATGGAGGAGAAGCTCGAGAAGGACGGGGGGACTCCCGCGTGAGCTTCCACGGCTGCCGCCTCGTTCCGCGGACCTATCTCTGGGTGATCGTCCTCTCGGTGCTCGGCACGGCCGTCGGCGCGCACCTGACCGCCAAGCTGAAGCTCGAGAGCGACCTGGCCGCGCTGCTTCCCGAGAGCTTTCCCAGCGTGCAGGCGCTGCACGCCATGGAAGCCGAGGTGGGAGGCGCCGTCAGCAAGCTGCGCGTGGTCCTGCGCAGCGACGACTTCGACGCGCTCCTCCGCTTCGCGCAAGACGTGAAGCCGCGCCTCGAGCAGAGCGAGTACGTGCTTTACGCACAGTTCCAGAACGAGGTCGACTTCTACCAGAAGAACGCGCTTCTCTTCCTGACTCCGGCCGAACTCGACTCGCTCTACGACGCGATCCAGCGCGAGATCGACGCCGAGAAGCAGGCGCTGAACCCCTTCATGGTCGACGACCTCTTCGGCCCGCCGCCCGGGGCCGCGGAGGGCGGGGAGGGTGACCCCGACGACCTTGAGGTGTGGGAGGCCAAGTACAGCGAGTACGAGCCCAAGCCCTACTACACGAACCCCGACAGCACGGTGCTGGTGATCGAGGTCGCGGCGGCGCAGGAGAGCGTCGACATCGACTTCAGCAGGGCGATGCTATCGGCCGTGCGCGAGATCGTGGAGGGCGCCGATCCGCAGGCCTACGCGCCCGACCTCGAGGTCTTCTACGGCGGCAACATCAAGAACCGCATCGACGAGTACGAGACGCTCAGAAGCGACATCTTCGGCACGGCGCTCTACGGCGTGGCGGGCGTCTTCCTGCTGCTCGTGCTCTACTTCCGAACGCTCACGGCGCCCCTGCTCATCGCGATCACGCTCGCCGCCTCGTTGTCGTGGACGTTCGGGGTCACCTACCTGCTGATCGGGCAGCTCAACACGATCACCGGCTTCCTCTTCGTCGTCCTCTTCGGCATGGGCATCGACTACGGCATCCATGCCTTCGCCCGCTACCGCGAGACGCGCCAGGCCGGAAAGGATCAGGCCGCCGGACTGCACGCCATGGTGTGCGAGACCGGGCGTGCGCTTGCCACGACCACGTTCACGACGGCGGCCGCGTTCGCGTCGCTCATGTTGATGGACTTCAAGGGTTTTTCGGAACTCGGGCTGATCACGGCGTTGGGACTCGTGGCCGCGCTCATCGCCACGGTGATGCTGCTTCCCGCCCTGATCGTGGGGGCCGAGAAGGCGGGGCTGCTACGCATTCCGGTCGTCGAGGGAAAGGCGCTGACGTTCGAGCGCCGGCCCTACGCGGCGACGCCGCGGCTGCTGGCGGTGGGGGGGATCGTCACGGTGCTGGCCGCGGTCGCCTTCACGCAGGTCGAGTTCGAATACGACTTCACCGACCTGCGCATCATCACACCCGAGCGACGCCAGGTGGGCGAACTGACCGAGGGCGTGTTCACGCGTTCGGAGTCGCCGGCGTTGGTGCTCGCGGCCACGCCCGAAGAGGCCGTGGCCGTCGAAGACCTGATCCACGCGCACATGCGTGCCGACACGCTCACGCCCACCATCGACCAAGTCCGCTCCATCTACTCGCTGGTGCCTCCCGACCAGGAAGAGCGCCTCGAGCGCATCCGCGACATCCGCGATCTGATCGAGCGCGAAGACGCCCGGGAGCTGCTCGAGGGAGACGACCTGCGGCGCCTGGAGCGTCTGGAGCGGTACCTGCAGGTCGACGAGCCGGTCACCTTCGACGACGTACCCGAGAACGAGCTGCGCCCGTTCCTCAAGCGCGACGGCACCGTGGGCAGCTTCGTGTTCATCTACCCGAGCGTGCCGCTCCGCGACGGGCGCAACGCGATTCGTTTCGCGGAAGATGTCGGCACGATCGAGCTGCCTACGGGAAAGGTCCTGCACGCGGCCAGCCCGAACCTCATCATTGCCGACCTGCTGCGCATGGTGATCCGAGAGGGCGAGCTCGCGGTGGCGCTCTCGTTCCTCATCGTCTTCCTCATCGTGTGGTTCGACGTGCGCAGCCTTCGGGAGGCGCTCATCGTGATGAGCCCGTTGGTGCTCGGCATGCTGTGGATGGGCGGGCTCATGTGGGTGCTCGGCATGAAGCTCAACCTGTTCAACATGGTCGTGCTGCCGAGCATCATCGGCATCGGCGTCGATACGGGCGTGCACATCCGGCACCGGTACCGTGAAGAGGGCCCGGGTTCGCTCCACTTCGTGTTGCGGCGCACCGGGCCTGCGGTGGCGATGGCCACCATCACGACGATCGTGGGCTACACCGGGCTGATCATGGCCAGCCACCCGGGGCTCCAGTCCATCGGCGAACTCGCGGTCGTGGGCCTTTCGGCCACACTGGTGAGCGCGCTGCTCGTGCTGCCCGCGCTGCTCGAAGTGGTGGACCGCAGGCGAGGGATCCCGGTGCCGGCGGGAGGACCCGCCGCAGGCGGCGCGGACCGCGACGCCGGCGGGAGCCGGGGCGAGCCGGTGCGCGAGGGTGCGGTCGTGGAGCCTTCGGTGGCCGAGGCCCCGAGGCGGGAGTAGTGCCCGCCCACCGCCCCACCGGGGGCGCCGTCGGGTTTATATTGTGCGCGCCCGATTCGTCGCTCACATCCGCGAAGCACGCATGACCCACGCTCCCCAGCCCGTGACCCGGGCGCTCGTACTGGCCGCCGGCCTCGGCTCGCGGC
Organism: Gemmatimonadota bacterium; assembly: GCA_003695865.1. Lineage (GTDB taxonomy): Bacteria > Gemmatimonadota > Gemmatimonadetes > Longimicrobiales > Gaopeijiaceae > J028. The sequence continues at coordinate 8,074 of RFGQ01000172.1, forward strand.
TGCGCAGCGACACGCCCAAGCCGCTCCTGCCGGTTCTTGGCGTGCCCCTGCTGGCGCGCACGCTGTTCACGCTGCGTGAGGCCGGCGTCACCGACGCGTGGGTCGTGGTCGGCTACGAGGCGGAGCGCGTCGTGCAGGGCATGGCGCGGTGGATGCGTCCGGGCCTGCGGGTGCACTGGGTTCACAATCCCGAGTGGGAACGGCCGAACGGGATCAGCGTGCTGGCGGGCGAAGCGCATCTGGACGAGCCCTTCTTCCTCACGATGACCGACCACCTGTTCCAGGCCGACGTGCCGCGCTCGCTCGCTGCGCAGGGGCCGGGTGGAGGGCTCAACCTGGCCGTCGACTACGACGTCGACGGCGTGCTCGATCTGGACGACGCCACCAAGGTGCGGGTGCGCGATGGGCGCATCGAGGCCATCGGGAAGCAGCTCGAGACGTTCGACGCCATCGACACGGGCGTCTTCCTCGCCTCGCCCGAACTGTTCGCCGCCCTGCGCGAAGCGGTGGCCGAGGGCGAAGAGAGCCTCTCGGCCGGAGTCCAGCGGCTGGCTGCCCGGGGGCAGGCTCGGGTCACGGACGTGACGGGCTGCATGTGGCAGGACGTCGATACGCCCACGGACTTCGCCGCGGCCCGACGCAAGCTGCTGGCGAGCGTGCGCAAGGCGAGCGACGGGCCGGTCTCGCGCTATATCAACCGTCCCATCTCGATAGCGCTCAGCCGGCTTCTGGTGCATACGCCCGTGACGCCGAACCAGATCAGCATCGCCGCGCTGGTGATCAGTCTGGTGTCGGCCTGGTTCGCGACCAGGGGTGACTACGCCGGTTTTCTGATTGCGGGCCTGCTCTTCCAGATCGCGTCGATCGTGGACGGCACCGACGGCGAGGTCGCCAAGCTCACCTTCCAATCCAGTCGTCGGGGAGAGTGGATCGACACGGTCTGCGACAACGTCTCGTATCTGGCGTTTCTCCTCGCCGTCATCGTGGGCGTGTCGCGCGCGGGGCTGCCCGACTTCTATCTGCAGACCGGCCTGCTCGGGGCGGTGGCTGCTGCGGGGAGCATCGCCAACCTCATGGCCTATGTCGCGCGCGAGAAGCGTTCGGGCTCGTTCCTCTCGGTCCGCTACGGCTACGAGGACGGCACGGGGTGGTTCGCGCGCGTGATGCGCGTGCTCCACTTCATGGGCAAGCGCGACTTCTTCGCCTTCTTCGCGTTCGTGCTGGCGCTGTTCGGTCAGCTCCCGCTGGCCCTGCCGCTGTTCGGCGTGGGCGCGACGCTGCTGCTGTTCCCGGCCACGCTCAAGGCCAACGTCTCGTCCTGGATGCGCCACCGCCGCGCCCGCGCCGCGGCCGCGCCGCCGGCCGAGCCCGACCTCGCGGCGAACGAGGCCGGGCTTTCGTCGACCGAGGCCTGAGCACGCCATGAGCCAGGGGCGCGCCGCGCCGCCGCGCGACTCCAGCGAGGGCGACACCCGCGATCTGGCGCGGGGTGCGGGCGTCAACTACCTGGGCTCCATCGCCCGCATCGCGCCGCGGGCCGCCTTTCTCGTGCTTGCGGGCCGCTGGTACGGCCAGGAGGCGTTCGGCGCCTACACCTTCGCCACGGCGCTCGTCGAGACCGCGGCCGCCATGTCGCTGTTCGGCATGAAGCGCTCGCTCTTCCGCTTCATGAGCGAGGGCAAGGCGCGCGGCGAGGGTGTGGCGTCGGCGATCGCGCACGGGGCGGCGCTCGCGCTCACCATGGGCACCCTGGCGACGCTGGTCGTCGTCTTCGGCGTCGGCACCTTCACCGCACGGCTGCCCCAGGCCCTCGAGCCGCTGCTCGTCCTCTCGCTCGCGATCCCCCTCATCGTGCTGAGCGACATCCTGCTGATCTCGATCCGCTTCACGCGCCAGATGCGCTTCGAGGTGTTCGCACGCAGCCTGATCGAGCCGATCACGCTGACCGCCGCGCTCGTGGTCGTCCACATCGCGGGTGCGGACCGACTCGGCCTCGCCTGGGCGTACGTGATCTCCCTCGCGGCCGCGGCGCTGGCCAGCGTCGTTTTCTTCACGCGCGTCTTCGACCTCGGCGCCGTGCTGCGCGCGCGGCTGCGGTGGCGCGACGCACGGGCGCTCGCCTCGTTCAGCGGCCCCACGGCCGGCTATGAGTCGCTGCTCATGCTGGCCGACAAGGCCGACATCTTCGTGGTCTCGTACTTCCTGCCCGCCGGGTCGGTCGGCGTGTACGGCATGGCCCGGCAGCTCGCTACGATCACCAAGAAGATCCGCGCCGGGTTCGACCGCATCCTGCCGCCGGTGTTCGCCGAGGCCGTCGCGGCCGACGACATGAGCTGGGCCGACCGGCAGCTCGCCATGGTGGCCCGCTGGATCCTCACCGCCGAGCTACTCGTGGCGCTGGTGTTCGTGTTCTACGGCGACGCGATCCTGTGGGCCATCGAGCCGGCCTTCGTGGTGGGCCACGGAGTGCTCGTGCTCATGATGGTCGGCGACGCGTTCAACGGCAGCCTGGGCGTGAGCGAACTCCCGTTCGTCTACCTGCGGCCGTGGTGGAACGTATGGTTCGGAGCGGCGCTGCTCGCGTTGGTGACCGGACTGGGCGCCGGCCTCGTGCCCGCGTTCGGGCTGGCGGGCGCCGCCGCGGCGGTGCTCCTGGCGGTGCTCGCCGTGAACGCCGCCCGTATCGCCGCGAGCCGAGCCGTGCTCGCCATGAAGGTGGTGGGCGCCGACGTTGCCAAGCCGCTCATCGCCGCGGGCGCGGCGGCCGGCGCGGGCTTCACGGCGCACTGGCTGCTCACGCCCGTGCCATGGGCCGCGCGGCTCGCGGCCCTGCCCCTGGTGTGCGGAGTGTACTTCGGAACGCTGTGGATGCTGGGGCTCGAGCCCGAGGACCGGGCCCAGGTGGCCCGCATGACCGCGAAGTTCAGCCGCGGTCGCGCCCCAGCCACGCCATGAACGCACGCACCTTGTAGACCGCGAGCGTCACGATCCCCCAGACCAGACAGAGCACGAAGGCCTCGGCCATGCGGTCCATCAGATAGCCGCCCAGCAGCAGCATCACGTAGATGTTGCGGCGCCCCGCGACCAGACGCACGGCGCGGTCGAAGGCCGTGTGGTCGTGGATCTGCCGGCCGGTGAGTGACTTGTAGACGCCCGACACGGCCCGGGTGCCCAGCATCACCAGGATGAGTGCGGGGCCCACCAGGAAGAGCGGCGCGCGCAGGTCTCCGCCCGACAGCCCCCAGCCGAGCGCCAGGTACCACGTGAACTCGAACGTCACGTCGAGCGTGTGGTCGAGCAGATCGCCGAAGCGGCTGGTCTTGAGCTTCACGCGCGCCAGCTTGCCGTCCACGCCGTCGAGCACGTTGGTGACGAGCGCGAGCACGAGCGCCCAGCCGTAGCCGCCCGTGGCGAACAGGTAGGTGGCCGTGAACGCGAGGATCGCCGTGAGCACGGTGATCTGGTTGGGCGTGACGGGGGTCGCGCTGAGCCGCGCGGCCAGGAAGTTCTCGAACGGCGGGTGCAGATAGCGCGCCGGCAGGTCGAGCACCCCTTTCTGGGCCGAGTCCATGATCGCCCGCGCCGCCCGCCGCCGTTCGACCCCGCTCCGCACCACCGACCAGTAGGGTCGGAGCGACCGCCTCAGGTCGGGCAGGTAGGGGTCGAGCGCGTCGACCGGCA
>RFGQ01000019.1 GCA_003695865.1 Gemmatimonadota bacterium
CACCCCCCCCTGGCCCCGCGCGAGCAGCACCCCGAAGGCGCCCAGCGCTCCCGCGGCCGCGACGGCCAGGCTGCCCTCCACGGTCCGGTGGGCCGGCACGCCCAGCAGGGACGGCACACGATAAGAGCGCGTGCCGAAGCGCACGCCCACAGGCTCGCCGACCGCGTCGCCCCAGCCCGTCACGATGTATCCGAACACCGCGGTGCCCGGTGTGAGCAGGTTCGCGACCACCCCGCCCAGCGCCGTCATCACCATGGGGATGAGTACGAACGCGCCGCGGTGAGGCGCGTCGCTCTCACGCGCCAGGGCCCGGTAGAGGCCCGACCGTTCGCCGAGGGCCACGGCGGCGAGCACCGCGGCGGCCACCACCGTTCCGTAGACCACTGCGCCGTGCACGCCCCAGATCCCGTGGACCAGTGCGGCGCCGGTGAAGATGCATGCATGGTAGATCTTGCGCGTGTAAGGGGTGGCCACCCCCCGGTCGCGCACCCGCGAGGCGATGCGAGCCGATGCCCAGGCGAACAGCAGACTCGGCGCCGCGAGCGCGAAGAACAGTCCGGGAGGCGGAATCAGCGCGAGGGGGTTCTGGATGGACACGTGGCGCAGCCGGAGTCGGAAGGAGTCGGACGCGCGGGGCCTGAGCGGCAGCTCCGCGCGTGGTCCCCGATTGCGCCCGGAGGGGCGCGGCTCAATCTTCCGTCGCCATGACCGACACGCCAGCCTCGTCCGAGACCCGCTCGGGGTACGTCACGCTCCTCGGACGCCCCAATGCCGGAAAGTCGACGCTCCTGAATCGCTTCGTGGGTGAGAAGCTGAGCATCGTCACGCCGCGGGCTCAGACCACGTGGCGGCGCGTGACGGGTATCCGCACGACCGAGCGCGTGCAGATGATCTTTCTGGACACGCCCGGCCTGCTCGAGGCCCGGGACCTGCTGCAGCATTCCATGCTCGAGGAGGCGCTCGAGGCGGTTCGCGAGGCCGACGTGCTCCTGCTGCTCGTCGACTCCACTCGACCTCCGAGCCCCGAGGACGAGGGACCTGTGCTCGAGGCGCTCGATGCGTCGAGCGCGCCCCTGATCGCCGCCGTGAACAAGATCGACGAGGCGCGCCCCGAGGGGCAGACGGCCGCCGAAGCCTGGGTACGAGAGCGCCTGAAGCAGGAGCCACACGCAGTTTCGGCGTTGCGCGGCGACGGGATCGATGGGTTGCTCCAGGCGGTGGAAGAGGCGCTCCCCCCGGGGCCCTTCCTCTACCCTCCGGACGAGATCGCCTCCGATCCGGTCCGGTTCTTCGTGGCGGAGTTGATCCGCGAGACGGTCTTCGAGCGGTTCCGCAAGGAGATCCCCTACGCAGCGTTCTGTCAGGTGGAGGAGTTCCGCGAGGGCCAGAAACCGGTCTACATCCAGGCGAACCTCTACGTCGAGCGGAAGTCGCAGAAACGGATCCTCGTCGGCGAGAAGGGTACGGCCGTTCGCGAGCTGGGGCGGGCCGCGCGGCAGAAGATCGAGCACTTTATCGGCGAGCCGGTGTACCTCGATCTCTGGGTCAAGGTGCTCCCCAAGTGGCGCCGCGAGGGCAAACACCTGAGCCGCTTCGGCCTGAGGGTCCCGCATGAACGCACAAGCCGCTAGCCGGCCCCGTCGCGCCGCCGTCCTGGGGACGACCCTCACGGCGGTGCTGCTCGCGTACGGGCCGAGCCCGGCGCGGGCGCAGTCTGGCAGCGCCGACGAGGCGGCGCTGTTCCTGCTCCTGCCGGTCGGGGCCCAGGCCGTCGCCATGGGGCGTACCATGATCGCGATGCCCTCGCCCGAGTCCGCCTTCTGGAACCCGGCCGGGCTTGCTGGCATCGAACAGGGTCAGCTCGTCGTGTACCGGGGCGACGAGGCGGTGGGCGAGATCACCGCCCTCTCGGCGCTCGCGCCCGCGGCGGGCCTCGGCGTGTTCGGACTCTCGTACGAACTGCTCGACGGCGGCGAGATCGACGAGACGGACAGACAGGGCAACGTCACGGGCCGGATCTCGGAACGGAACCACGTCGTCACCGGATCGTTGGGCACGCCGCTGCTCCCCTGGCTCGACATCGGCGCGAACCTCAAGCTCATCCTCATCCGGCTCTCCTGCACCGGACAGTGCCCGAACGGGAGCGTCTCGGCGACCGGCTGGGCCGTCGACGTGGGCGCGCAGGCGCGGCCGCTCGGCGGCGTGCCGCTGCGGGTGGGGGCGATGGTCGCGCACGTCGGGCCCGACCTCCAGGTGGTGAATGCGGATCAGGCCGATCCGCTCCCCTCGCGCCTGCGTCTCTCGGTCGCCTACGACGTGCTCGACCGCTTCGCGCGCGACGAGCCGATTTCGCTGTGGTTGGCGGCGGAGTATGAAGACCGTCTACGAGAACCCGGAGAGGGCCGCATCTACCACCTGGCCGCCGAACTGGTCGCGGGGGACACCGACCAGATCGTGCTCCGCGCCGGTTATCAGGAGGGCGATGTCGGACAGGCCGACGGGTTCGCCGTGGGCGTGGGGATCCGCTTCGAGCGCTTCGACGTGCACCTGGCCAAGAACCTCGCGGGTACGCTCACCGGTGAGACCGAACCTGTTCAGGTTTCGTTCGGCGTGCGCTTCTGAGTCGGTGCGGCCACGGGTGAGGAAGCGCCTCGCCCTCGCGTGCGTCGCCTGCCTGGGGGCCGTGGCCAAGCCGGTGGCGGCCGGGGCTCTCCAGGCGCCTTTGGCCCCGCGATCGACGTGGCCGGCCGGCCTGCCGACCCCGGCTCCTGCCGACTCGGCGCCACACCCCGGCGGGCAGTTCCTTCGCTCGCTGGTGCTGCCGGGGTGGGGGCAGTGGAAGCGGGGTGAGCGGCGGGCGTGGGCGTACGCCGGAATCGAAGTCGTGGCGCTGGCGGCCTACGCCGACGCCCGGCTCGACGCCGGAAGGCTCCGGGACGACTACAGGGACCTGGCTTGGGAGGTAGCCCGTATGCGCCCCGAGCCGCGCGTGGACGGCGACTTCCCCTACTACGAGGCGCTCTCGAACTTCCTCCGCTCCGGTGCCTTCGACACCGACGCCGGGAGCCCCGGCGTGCAACCCGAAGCCGATCCGTCGACGTTCAACGGCCGCATCTGGGCGCTCGCGCGGGGTCTGTTTTTCCCGCCGGGCGGTGAGCCCGACCCCGGGAGCGAGGCCTTCCGCAAGGCGCTGGCCTACTACGAGGAGCGGGCCGTGCGCGACGGGTTCGAGTGGTCGTGGGTGGGCGCCGAGTCCGAGTTGGAGCGCTACCGCACACTCATCCGCCGCTCGGACGATCGCTCCGGCGACGCTCGCCTTCTGCTCGGGCTGGTCATCGGCAACCACGTCGTGTCTGCCTTCGACGCGTTCCTGAGCGCGCGCACGGGCGCGCGCGTGGGCGCCTTCGCCGTGCCCGAGCCCGGGCGCCCGGGCCGCGTGCGGGTGAGGGTGGGCATGCGCCTGAGGGTCCCGTGAGCCGCGAACGGGGTCGCGGCGGCGGTCGTAGCGGCGGCTCGGGAGGCGGTCGCGGCGGCGGCGGCCGACGGAGCGGCCGTGGGCGGGGAAGGGCC
>RFGQ01000020.1 GCA_003695865.1 Gemmatimonadota bacterium
CTTGGCCGCCATGATGCCCTTGAGCGAGGCGTAGCGCGGCTCGTACTCCCCCTTGGTGATGGTCAGCACGGCCGGCAACGGCAGCGACACGACCTCGGTGCCGCCCTCGACCTCGCGGCGGGCGGTGATGCGGCCGTCCTCCACGGCGAACGACGCCACCGCCGTCGCGCAGGGCCGGTCGAGCAGCGTGGCCACCATGGGGCCCACCTGCTGCAGGTCGTCGTCGGCCGCCTTCACGCCGAACAGCACGAGCGGCGCGTCCAGCTCACTCAGCTCGGCGGCGAGCGCGCGGGCCGTCGCCAGCCCGTCGAGCGTGACATCGCCCTCGAGCAGGACGGCGCGGTCGGCGCCCATGGCCAGGGCCGAGCGCAGCGTGTCCTGCGATGCGGCCTCGCCCAGCGTGATCACGGTCACCTCGCCCTCGCCGACCGCCTCCTTGAGCCGCAGCGCGGCCTCGACGGCGAACTCGTCGTAGGGGCTCATCACGTACTTCACACCGTCGGGGTCGATCGAAACCCCGTCGGCTCCGATGCGGATGCGCGTCTCGGTGTCGGGCACCCGCTTGACGCAGACTGCGATGTTCAAGATTCGCTCCCGTCGAAGGGCGAGCGTCGGTCGAAGCGCCCGGACCTCGGGGGTCCGGGAAGGCCCCCTGCGGGCGCACAAAGCTTCAAAAGTTATCCAGGGTGCAGGGCCCGCTCAACGGGACGCCCATCGGTCAGAGCATGGCGCCCGCGACCGCGAAGGCGATGGCCGCCACGGCGCCCGCCAGCAGCGCGTAGGGGAGCTGCGTGCGCACGTGGTCCACGTGGTCGGTGGCCGCCGCCATCGACGAGATGATCGTCGTGTCGGAGATCGGCGAGCAGTGGTCGCCGAAGATGCCGCCCGACAGCGAGGCAGCCACGAAGGGCGCGGGCGGAAGCCCGAGCGTGAGCGCCGCGGGCACCGCGATGGGCAACATGATGGCGAACGTGCCCCAGCTCGAGCCGATGGCGAAGGCGATCGCCGACGAGACCACGAACACGAGCGGCAGGAAGACGACGGGCGGCATCAGGCCGGCCGTCACGCTCGCGACGTAGGGTCCCGTACCCAGCGCCACGGCGACGTCGCCCAGCGCCAGCGCCAGCAGCAGGATGAGCGCGAGCGGCATCAGCCCCCCCGCGCCCCGCAGCGCGATGCGCACCAGCTCGTCCACGTCGAAGATGCGCTGCGCCAGCAGCAGCACCCACGCTACGAACAGTCCGAACAGCGACGCCCACAGCACGCTCGTCGAGCCCGAGCCCTCGGCCAGGCTGCCGTCGCCCGTGATGTAGAGGCCCACGGGCATCATGATCACCATCGCCGCGATGGGCAGGATCATGTTGATGGCCCGCGGCGTAGCGCCGTCGCCCGGCGGGGGCGAGAGCACCGATTCGTCGACGAGCGGCGTGGCGTCGGGCCACAGGAGCCGGCCGCCGCGCGTGCGCTCTTCGGCCTTCTTCATGGGGCCGATGTCGAGGCCCCACAGCACGGTCACCAGCGCCAGCGCCACCGCGGCGATCGCGTAGAAGTTGAGGGGCACGGCGCGCACGAACACCCCGAGCGGATCCTCGAGGCCGAGCCCGGCGAGCAGGCTCAGGTTGTAGGCGCCCCACGCGTTGAGCGGAATCAGGATGCAGACCGGCGCCGACGTCGAGTCGATGATGTAGGCCAGCTTCTCGCGCGACGTGCGGTAGCGGTCGAACAGCGGCCGGCTCACCGAGCCCGCCACGAGCACCGTGATGTTCGACTCGATGAAGATGATGACGCCGATGATCCAGGCGAGCAGCTGGGACTTCTTCGCCGAATCGACCCAGCGGTTGCGCTCGAGCCACTCGACGAAGCCCTTCACGCCACCCGACGCCTCGACCGTGGCGATGAGCGAGCCGATGACCAGCGTGAACAGGATCACCTTGGCGTCGCCCGGATCGCCGAGCAC
>RFGQ01000173.1 GCA_003695865.1 Gemmatimonadota bacterium
AGGCCCGCTCGCACCCCGACGAAGAAGAGCGACAAAGAGCACACCAGCTGGTGGAGCTGCTCACGCCCCTGTGCAAGTCCCACTGCTCCGACGTCGGTCACGACGTGTGCATCATGGCCATGCAGACCCTGGGCGGCGCCGGCTACACCAGGGACCACGTGGTTGAGCAGATGGCCCGCGACGTGAAGGTCGCTTCCATCTACGAAGGCGCCAACGGCATCCAGGCGCTCGATCTCATCGGGCGCAAGCTCTCGGCCCACCACGGCCAGAGCTTCCAGCTTCTCATGGAGGCCCTCGAGGCCACCTTCGATGGCGCCAGAGACCACCCCGTCCTCGGCGAGCTCGCGTCCCTCCTGGCCGAGGCCCAGGACACGGTGCGGCGGGTCACGGGCAACCTGGCCAGCCGGGGGCTCTCGGGCGACGTGAAGGGCGCCGCCCTCTACGCCAGTCCGTACCTGACCCTGCTCAGCCACCTCGTCACCGGCTGGCTGCTCGTCGAGCAGGCCGCGGTGGCGCAGGGCAAACTGGAGGCGCTCTGGAAAGAGAAGGGTCTCGAGAGCGAAGAGGAGCGCGCGACGCTCCTCGAGGGCCGCGACGACGCTCGTTTCCTCGACAACAAGGTCCGCACCGCGCGCTTCTACGTGAAGACGCTGCTGCGGGAGAACGAGGGCCTCGCGGCTCAGGTCGAGGACGGGGATTTCTCCATCCTCCACGCGGTGCTGTGATGGCCGGAGGCCAGGGCAAAGGGGCGCTCGCGGGCGTCAGGGTCCTCGAGGTGGGGCAGTTCCTCTCGGCCCCTCGCTGCGGGCGCCTGCTCGCCGAGCAGGGCGCCGAGGTGGTCAAGATCGAGCCGCCCCCCGGGGAGCCCATGCGCATGCTCATGGGCCTGGTGGGGGCGGATCGCAACCTCAGCATCGTGAACGCGGGCAAGAGGGGCATCACCCTCGACCTCAAGAGCCCGCGCGGCCGGTTGGTGTTCAAGGAGCTCGTCCGCTCGGCCGACGTGGTGGTGGAGAACC
>RFGQ01000174.1 GCA_003695865.1 Gemmatimonadota bacterium
AGGTAGCGCCGCGCGAGCTGCGCGAGGCGCAGGTCGTCCTGCTCGACCGCCTGCTCGAGCAGGCGCTCGACGTGCGGCACGAGCACCGACTCGCCCCACCGGTAGCCCGTGGCCTCTTCGGCCGACCGGGTGTCACCCCGATGGGCGCCCTCGATCAGAGCCCGCGCCGCGGCCTCGTCGTAGTGCGGCGCGTCGCGCGGCGGCAGGTCGAACCCCGGGCCGGGGCGCTCGGCGTCGTCCTCGCGGACGAAGGCGCGCGACATGGTGCGCTCAGCCCCCGAACAGCACGTCGACCCCCTGCTCGAACACGATGTCGCGCGGGATGCCGAGCCGGTCGAGGCGGTCCAGGTCGGCCTGAAGGTCGGGCGTGACCTTGCCCTTCTCTTCCATGAGCCGGCTCACGCCCTCGTAATCACCGTCGCCCTGAAGCGTCAGGATGAGGGCCGAGAGTCCGTCGACGGCCCGGCGCATCGCGTCGAAGTCGACGCGGTAGGTGCCGGTCTCGGGGTCGCGCGTGAACGCGCCCTGCTCCTGGAAGTAGTGGAAGCGCACCATGTTGGCCCGCCCGTGCGCGCTCGTCGCACCGAAGCGCACCGAACGGAAGATGCCCGCCAGGAACGTGACGTAGTGGTCCTCGATCGAGCCCTCGGTGAGCTCGCCGCGCTCGAAGAGCTTCTGCACCATGTAGAGCCCCACCACGTCGGCCTTGCCCTCTTCCATGGCCGAGGCGTGCTCGCGCAGCGCCTCGCGCACCGTGCCCTTGCCGTCGAGCGTGTTCTTGATGCCGAGCCCGTGGGCGACCTCGTGGAACATGGTGTTGCCGAAGAAGGCGTCGAAGGTCACGTGGCCGCGCTGGTCCTCGGCGATCAGCTCGTCGGCGATCGGCACCATGATGCGGTCGAACTTGGCCCGCATGGCGTTCTTGAGCTGCAGGCGCCGGGTGCCCTTGCGGAGCTGCACCTCTTCGTCGTTGGGCAGATTGATGGCGATCGTCTTCGAGCCGGCGTTCGCATCGCCGGCATAGTAGACGACATCGTAGGCGCCCAGGTCGGAGTCGGTGCCGGGCTCTTCGGCCTTGTAGGCGTCGGGCACGGGCAGGCCGCGCTGCAGGTCGGGCAGCAGGGCGGCGAAGCGCTGCAGACGCTCGCTCCACGTCTGGTCCTTGATGAGCACGTAACCTTCGTGGGCGGCTTTGTAGCCGAAGAGCTTGTCTTCGTAGGTCTCGATGGGGCCGATGACCACGTCGATGGGGTTGTTCTTCATGTCCATCCACGCGAGGTCGCTCGGCTGATAGTCGTCGGTCTCGAGCGCGTCGGCCCGCAGGCGCAGATAGGTTGCCAGTCCGGGGTCGGTGGCCAACGCCGCCGCCTCTCGCAGCTTCGTGGCCGCCGCGGCGTGCTCGGCCGCGAACGCCTCGTGGTACGGCACCGCCACGAGCTCACCCGCTTCGTCGCGGCGCACGAGCGTGTAGAGGCTCTTCAGGGCCTCGCCCCCCTCACCGGCCACCGCCACCTCGAACTCCTCCCGGGTCATATCGGCGGGATAGAGGTTGGCGCCGGGCCGCTTGGGGCCGACGCCCTCGACGAAGGGCTCGTCGCCGTGCAGGCGATCCCAGGGGCCGTAGTTGATCTCGATGTAGCGCTCCACGTCGGGATCGCCGTGCGCGAGCGCGAGCGCCTGGGCGCGGTTGCCGTACGCCTGTTTCCAGAACACCGAGTCCATGGGCTGGACGGCCTCGATGAGGAGCCGCACCACCTCGCGGTCGGCGGGGTCGAGGTGCGACAGGTCGGCGCTCAGGCGGACGGTGGCGTACTGGGCCAGGCGGTCCTGGATGGTCATGGCGTCGTGGCTCCCCGCGCCGCCGCCGTCGCCGCCGGCACAGCCGGCCAGCGCGGCGGTCACGAGGACGAGTCCGGCGCGAAAACGTGCGGACATGGTTCGCGGATCTCCTTCGGGGTTCGGCGGGCGAGGCCCCGTGCGCTCGCCCGGCGGCATCCGAAAGCTATGGGCCGGGCGGGCGGCCACCAGTGGGTGGGAAACGGGGCGGGCTCGCCCGGTGGTGGGCGGCGGGTCAGATTGGGCGGCGGATCGTGTGGCGGGCACTGCGCTCGCAACAGGTAGACGGGAGAGCACATGCACGAACGGGTGGCGGTGCGGGGTCCGGCGGCGGGAAGCCTGCCGATCCTGCTCGCGGTGGTCTTCGTGGACATGCTGGGCTTCAGCATCATTCTGCCTTTGCTGCCCTTCTACGCCGAGACCTTCGGGGCGTCGCCGGCGGTCGTCGGGCTGCTGGTCGCCTCGTACGCGGCCGCCCAGCTCGTGGGTGCGCCTCTGTTGGGCGGGCTCTCGGACCGCTTCGGCAGGCGTCCCGTGCTCGTTCTGAGCATCCTGGGCACGGCCGCCGGATTCGTGCTGTTCGGGCTGGCGGGCTCGCTCACCGTGCTGTTCGCGTCGCGCGTGATCGACGGGCTGACCGGCGGCAACATCTCGGTGGCACAGGCCTACGTGGCCGACGTGTCGGAGCCGGCGCAGCGAGCCCGGAACTTCGGCCTGATCGGGGCCGCGTTCGGCCTGGGCTTCGTGATCGGCCCGGCGCTCGGGGGGTTCCTCAGCCGCTGGGGGTACGCGCTGCCGGCGTTCCTGGCGGCGGGCATGGCGACGCTCAACGCGGTGGCCGTGTGGATCGCGCTGCCCGAGTCGCTGCCCGCGGAGCGGCGGAGGGGCGGGGCGACGGCGGCCCCACGCGCCGGCGGCCGAGCGGCGACGGCGGAGGGTGCGGAGGACGGTACCGGGCGGCCGCAGGCAGCCGCCGGAGCGACCACGTCGCGGCCGCCCAGCGCGTTCCGCCATCTGTGGGCGGGCGACCGGGCCGGGGGCCTGCTCTGGCTGCGCTTCTACTTCGCACTCGCCTTCGTGACGTTCCAGACCATCTTCGCGCTCTGGTCGCAGTACCATCTGGGCCTGGACGCCGAGAAGACGGGCTACGTGCTGGGCTACATCGGTGTGCTCATCGTGCTCGTCCAGGGAGGGCTGGTGGGTATGGTGGCGCGGCGCTTCCGCGAGGAACGGGTGCTGGTCACCTGCATCGTGGTGATGGCGGGCGGGCTGGCCGCCTGGGCGTTCGCGCCCAACGTGCCCGTGCTGCTGGTCACGCTCGTCCCGCTGGCCGCCTCGGGCGGCGTGTTCCGCGCGGTCGCGACCAGCGCGCTGTCGGCGGCCGTCGCGGCCGACGAGGTGGGGGCGGCGCTGGGCGCGGCCACCTCGCTCGAGAGCCTCACGCGCGCACTCGCGCCGTCGATCGGCGGCGTGCTGCTCGAGCACTACGGTACCTGGGCGCCGGGGCTGTTCGGCACCGCCGTGCTCGTGCTCCTGCTGCCCTACGCGATCGGCGCCCTGCGCCGCCCCCGGCCGGCCGGGGCACAGGCGGGCGCGCGCGCCGACGCCGAGGGGAGGCGCACCGACCCGCCCGCCGCCGAAGGGGGTGTGGGCGCATGAGCGGGAG
>RFGQ01000175.1 GCA_003695865.1 Gemmatimonadota bacterium
AACAACGACACCCGCAGGGCCGCGTCGACCTCCGAGTCGTCCAGCGGGAAGCTCGCACCGATCCCCACCATGAACGCGTTGTCGAAGAACGGCGCGAACTTGACGCCGGGGCCCAGGCTCACCGTCCCCTCGCCCGCCTCCTCACCCGAGAGGCCCACGTCGCCGTTCAACTCGAGCAGCCCCTGCAGCCGCCGGTTGAAGTGGTAGAGCGCCGCGGCGTCGTAATGGAACTCGGTCTCGACCTCCTCTCCTTCGTCCTGGTTCGTGGGGATGCCGAAGCGCGTCCAGCCCACGAGTTCCAGATCGCCCGTCTTGATACCGATGTTGAAGAACGGCTCGATCTCGACGATGTGGTCGTCTCCGATGCCCTTGTCCGGGTCGCCCGTCGGCAGGCCGAACTCCACACCGTAGCCCAGCAGGACGCCCCGATCCTCGAACGCGTAGTTCGCGAACTTGAGCGCGACCTCGAGGTTCCCGAACGCATTCTCGGTCTCCTCACCGGTCTCGCTCACGAACGCGTAGGGCGCCGCGACCTCGATGGAGAACCAGTCGGCGAACGTGTACTCGCCCTCGAACTCGATCTCGTGCTCGTCCTCGTCCTCGGCGAACGTGCCGGCCCAGTCGAGCCGCACCTTGTCGTCGGGGCTCACGGACTCCGTGAAGATCGGGTGTGAGAAGTGGATGTGGTGATGGTGCCCCTCGTCGCACTCCTCCTCCTGAGCCCGCACACTTACGGGCGCCAGGGCCAGAGTGAGCGGCAGGAGGAGAACCGCGAATCCGAAGGGTCTGAGATGCCTGCGGCCCGCACGGGAGCCGCCTTCGGTCGTATGTGTCATCGTGTGTGTCATCGGTTCGTCTATCGTGTCTACGGCGCGTGGATCTGCGCCGTGGGTTCGTTCGCGCGCGACACGGCGCTCCGCGTACCCCCCACGCAGGAGGAGACGCGGGCTGCCGGAGCCGCCTGGCACTGAGTTGGGATCGGTTGAAGAGCTCGGGGGCGCGCAGGGGCGCACCCGCGGGCTCAGAGAACGTCGGCGGGAGGCGCCGTCGCGAAGGGGTGGAGGAAGGCGGGCGATGCGGAGGGCGCCGCTTCGGCACGCGAGAGGGCCGTCCGTGCCGGTGCGATGGAACCGAAGCGGGGGAGCACGGACGCGCGCGCCGCCACGGGGGCGCCACCGCCGAGCGGGCATGCGCCGCCCACACAGGAGCAGGGCCCGGCGCCGCCGCCGCCCGGTGTGCCCCCCGGGGTACCACCCTGCGTGGCGCCGCCGGTGGTCGTGC
>RFGQ01000176.1 GCA_003695865.1 Gemmatimonadota bacterium
ACCGACCCCCCAGCCAGCTCCAGGCCACCCGCGCCCGCGACCCCCAGCCCAGGAAGGGGCGCGCGGTGAGCCCCGGGGACAGCGGCACCGAGCCCGGCAGGAAGAAGAAGTCCAAGCCCTCGAAGTCCCGAAGGGTGCGACGCGCCAGGCGAGCGGCCCAGAAGAACAAAGCCCGCGCCCACCTGATCGCCCAGGGCATCACTGAGCGGCTGGTTCAGCAGCTCCAGGAGGCCCGCGACCGGGGCAACCCCGACGACCTCACCGAGCGCCTGGGGCGCATCCTCCTGGAGTGCGCGGTCCTCGAGAGCGCGGAGCGCGGCCTGCTCGGAGATGTGAGCGCCCTGATCACCACCGGCGACGGCTCGCCCCTGCCCACCGCCGCCGATGGCCACGGCAAGCGGGTCTGCGACTGTGATGAGTCCGCGCGCTGCGACTGCCCGAGGGTCTACAGCGACCCCGACGCGGCCTGGGGCTGGGACCACTACCGGGAGGTCTACTACTACGGCTACAGCTTCTACGAGGTCTCGGTCACCAGCGAGGGCCGCGACCTGCCGCTGACCATCGAGCTCAACCCCGCCAACGAGTCCGACCACACCGCCTCGGTCAAGGCCATGGACCGCCTCCACAAGCGGCTTCGCAGCCACGCACCGTCCTTCGGCATCGATATCTTCATCGCGGACGCCGGCCACGACAGCCTAGCGGAGCACCGCTTCCATCAGTCCTGGTCGGTCCGCCCGGTGATTCCCCTGGCGAACAAGGCCCCGGCGAGCCACCCCAGCCGGGGCGAGGTGTCGCTGAGCGAGCGGGGCGTGCCGCTGTGCCAGGCGGGGATCGAGATGGTGCCGTGGGGCAGCGCGGGTCGCGGGAGCCGGCGCCGCCCGCTGTTCCTCTGCCCGGTGGGTGCCAAGAAGCGCGCCCGGTGCCCGCTGGCGCCGGCGGAGGAGCCGGAGTGGAGCTGTCGGCCGGACCTGAAGCGGGGTCCTGCGGTGACGGTGAGCCCCGAAGAGGACCCCCGGCTGTTTCCGCAGATCCCGCGCAACAGCGAGCGGTACCAGGAGCTGTACCGGCTGCGCAGCGGCACGGAGCGGTCAAACAGCTTGAAGAAGGGGGCGTATGCGCTGCCGAGCTGCCGCCATCGCCGCTGGAGCTTCTGGCTGATCCGGCTGTATCTGGCGGCGCTGCTGCAGCACGCCAGAGCCTGGGTGGCGGAGCTCGACGCCCGCCGCTTCGTCGCCCAGCTGCTGGGCGAGGTGCAGGAGGTGGCGGCATAGCACGCGCTGAGCGCTGATCGCGGTGACCGGGTAGCCCCCGGGCAGGGGCGAGCTCTGCCTGGAGGTGCAGAACGGGTGCGGTCAAGCAGCCGTGAGGCCGCTCTCAGCCCCGATTTGGAGGGTCCGGCAGGCCGGCGAGCCCCCCCTCGGCGGCGACTGGGGGGCCTGGTCGGTCAGCGAGACCGCGAGAATGGCGCTTGGACCGGGTTGTCGGCAAAAAATGCCGACGGGTCTCGTAGCGGGCAGGGTCCTGCGAGTGGAAGACTAACTTCGTCGAGCGCCGAGAGGCGGTCCCAGCTCTCGTCGGCTCGCAGGACCCTGCCCGCTACGGAGGGCATTGAAACATCGGCGTGAGC
>RFGQ01000177.1 GCA_003695865.1 Gemmatimonadota bacterium
AGGTAGCGACGACGCGGGGTGTTCCCCAGCAGCGCGGCGTGCGGCCTGCGGTGGTAGTCGACGTCCAACCAGGACCACAGGGCCACGTCGACCTCGTGCAGGCTGGACTCGGGCGACAGGTGGTCGGTGCAGCGCTGCCGCATCGTCCGCCAGACCCGCTCCATCTTCCCGCGGGACTCGGGGCTGTGCGGCTTGGCGTGCACCAGGTGGATGCCCAGCCGGCTGCAGACCAGGCGCAGGACCTCGCCGCGGTAGCAGGCGCCGTTGTCCAGGAACAGCACCGACGGGGGCGGGTGCTTCAGCAGCGCGCCGCAGAGCACCTCCAGCATGTCCCGCTCGGTCTCCTGGCGCCGGGCCGCCAGCTCCACGAAGTACCGGCTGGCGTCGTCCAGGAAGCCGTGGACCAGGGCCTTGCGCCCATGCGACAGCACGACGTGGCAGACGTCGGCGTGCCAGAGGTCTCCGGGCTTCGACGCCTCCCAGCGGCGGCGCTGGACGTCCGCACCCCGCTGGGCGCGGGTGCGGGACAGCCGGGACAGACCCGCCTCCCGGTACAGCCGCCGAACCGTGGACAGCGACACCTGGCCCTCGGCCAGCACGCCGTGGCGCACGGCCTCCGACAAGATCAGCTCCGCGGCCGCCGACCGGTGGTGTCGGCGCATCGCCAGCAGCAGCTCGCGCTGCTCGTCGCTCAGGGCGCGGGCGTGGCCCTTCGCCCGGGACGCGGGCTGCAGGGCCCTCGCCGCATGCGCCTTCCGAGCCGCCAGCAGCCAGCGCTGCAGGGTCTTCCAGTGGTAGGTCCGGGTGCGGGTCGCTCCCGGCGGGCGGTAGCGACGCTGGGCGCGCAGCTTCAGCTCCGCCTGCAGCTCGCCGCGCGCAAGCTCGCGGGCCAGCAGGTCGCCGATCACACCGAGGCGGAACAGCGCCACCGCCTCCCGGTGGGTGGGCGTCGGGGTCGTCTTCATCAGGGCTCCTTGGGGTGGGGGTGCCCTTGCCTGGGAACCCCGGCTGCCCGACAACGCCCGGATCATCAACGGTGGGCGGATCTTCGCATCGGCGGTCACATGGCCGCACCCCAGCGGGCGTGGCTGCGCACCGAGACCGCCAGCACTCTCTGGAGGTCCCGGCCGCAGGCTCGCCGAAAGAGCTCCACCAAGAGCGTCGAGGCGTCCTGGATGCCAGGCCACCACGCTGGGATCCGGGCCCGCCAGCGGTCCAGCGAGCGCCACCGGTACGGCCACGGCTTCGTCCAGCGCGGACGGCGGTACATGCCCTGCACCGCGTAGGCCTCGGCGTCCGTCCGCTCCTGGCCCAAGGGCGCGCCCTCGGTGAGCCAGAGCGCCGTCACGATGGCCAGCGCGCTGTAGAGGAAGCGCGGCAGCACCCCGGGCGGAAGCACCGTCAGCACCGCGTGACAGCGCGTGCACCGGTAGCGGCGCGACCAGCACTCCGCGACGAGCTCCGCCTGGCCACCGACGGCGGGCAGCACGACGACCTGGCGCCCCGGGTGCCCGTGGCCCTGGACCACGATCCGACCGCCCAACTTCGCGGGGCTGCCACACCGCCGACAGCAGCGGGGCCTCACGTCATCGACATCCGGCAACGCCTCCGGACGCCAGTGCTCTGGTCCGATGTCGGCCCACTCGATACCTTCCATGTGCTGGTCCGTGAACCCCAGCACGAGGCGGGACGGGGTCCGCCAAGACATCGCCCGTTCCGCCTCACCTTCTCCTTCTGCACGGCCGCCTCCATGGCGTTGCTGGGGAGGGTCAGCCTACCGAACACCGCCGTTCCCTTCGCCCTGGCGGGCTCCGAGAACGGCGGTCACGTCCGGCGCGGTCTCGACTCGGGCTACGCCGCAGCGAGCGTGACTCGGGAACGCGTCAGAGACCTCAACGAGGATGGACGCCTACAGCTAGTCTCGAAGGCTCCGCATTACATCTCGGAAGGGACATTTCGGGCTAGAAAAACC
>RFGQ01000178.1 GCA_003695865.1 Gemmatimonadota bacterium
CCCCGGGCGAGCGCCCTGCCGAAGCGCTCGGCGTCGAAGGGCTTGAGCAGGTAGTCGACCGCGTGCACGTCGAACGCGCGCAGGGCGTACTCGTCGTGCGCGGTCACGAATACGACCGTGGGGCGCTCGTCCTCCTCGAGTGAGGCCAGCACGCCGAAACCGTCGAGCCCGGGCATCTGCACGTCGAGAAAGACCAGATCGGGGCGGTGCTCGAGGACGGCCTCGACCGCTTCGTGCCCGTCGGCCGCCTCGGCCACCACCCGGACGTCGTCCTCGCCCGTCAGCATCGTGCGTACCCGCTCGCGGGCCAGGGGCTCGTCGTCGACGATCACGACGGTGAGCGTCACGGTTCCTCCTCGCCTTCGACGAACGGAAGGCTCACCTCCACCCGGGTGCCGCCGCCCGATGTGGCGACGCCGATGTGCAGTCGGCCCGAGGCTCCATAGAGCCCCTCGAGGCGCGCGCGGGTGTTGGTGAGCCCGACGCCGTTGCGCAGGGGCGGCGAGGCCTCGCGCCCGGTTTCGCGGCCCGGCCCGGGCGCGCTCCGGTCGTTGTCCGCCGGCGCCGCGCCCAACCCGACCCCGTCGGCGGCTTCGCCCATTCCGGGTCCGTCGTCCTCCACCCACAACCGCAGTCGCTCGCCGTCGCGCTCGCCCGCCACGTCGATGCGGACCGGACGCGCGCACACCTCGACCGCGTGCCGGATGCCGTTCTCGACGAGCGGCTGCAGAAGCAGGCTGGGCACCCGTGCGCGCAGCAGCGGCGCGGGCATCGACACCCGCGCGCACAGGCGCTCGCCGAAGCGGATCCGCTGGATGTCGAGGTAGGCCTCGAGCAGGTCGAGCTCCTCGGCAAGCGTGACCTCCTGCGTGCTCACACGCTCGATCGCCCGCCGCAGGAGATCGGACAGGCGTACGAGCATCCGCTCGGCGGCCGGCACGTCGCGGTGCATGAGCGTGGCGATCGAGTTGAGCGTGTTGAACAGGAAGTGCGGCTGGAGCTGCGCGCGCAGCACCTCCAGCTCCACCCGGGCCAGGCGCGCCTCGAGCCGCGAGGCGCGCAGTTCGCGCTCGCGCGCGCGGCGCGTGGCCAGCGCCGCGTGCACCGCGAGCGTGAGGACCGCATAGGTGAGGAAGTTCGGATAGACCCGGAACAGGAATCCGGTGAGCGAGGCCTGACGGGCCGGCATCCAGGGGAGCAGCTGCCCCACGCCCAGGTCCAGGACGTAGCGGGCCGCGGCGACCGCGAGGCCCAGCGCCAGGTGTGGGAGCAGGCGACGGGGCCAGCCCGGGCCCGAGAGCGGCCAGCGGCCGAGCGCGGTGAACACCAGCGGCGTGAACGCGGCCCAGAGCAGCCACGTGGTGAGAGCCGGCAGGTAGGCGTCGGCCGCGCCGATCGAGTTGTCGGGGTAGGCGTTGACGAGCAGGTAGGTCTGCGTTCCCGAGAGGACGCCGAGCACCAGGGCGGCCGCAAGCACGACTGCGGCGGTACGGCCGCGACACCGGACGGTCGCTCCCCGACTTGGCTGCGTGGTCATGGCTCCTCCCCTACAGGCAATGTCGGCTCGGGGCGACGCGGGGGACAGAGGCGCCGCCGATCCGGGGGCTCGACCGCCCCAGGTGCGGGACGAGCCCGGGGCAGGCGGGTGCGAGCCGGAGCGGGCCGGGCGGGCTGGGATGGCCCCTTGCCGCCGCCCCCTGCCGGCCTCAGGGTTAGACTCCGGCCCGCCCCCCACGTCACCCGAACGCCACGCCCGGCTGCACGGACCTCCATGGACGAAGCCCTCACCTACGGGCGCTACCTGCGCATCCACGATCTGCTCTCCCTTCAGGAGCCCCGCTCCGAGGGCCCCGAGCACGACGAGATGCTGTTCATCGTCATTCACCAGGTCTACGAGCTCTGGTTCAAAGAAGTGCTCCACGAGCTCGACTACGTGGTGCGCATGCTCGCCGCCGACGACCCGGTGCGGGCGCAGCACACGCTCAAGCGGGTGCTCACGATTCTGAAGGTGCTGGTGGCGCAGCTCGACGTGCTCGAGACCATGACTCCGCTCGAGTTCCTGAGCTTCCGGGAGCGGCTCGAGGCCGCCAGCGGGTTCCAGTCGCACCAGTTCCGCGAGCTCGAGGCGCTGCTGGGCCGCAAGCGCGCCGACGTGGCCGGGCGCTTTCCCGAGGGCTCGCCCGGCCGCAGGAACCTGGAGCGGCGCTACCACGAGCCCACGCTCTGGGATGCGTTCCTCGGGCACCTGGCCCGGCGGGGCTGCGCAGTGCCCGCGCACGCGCTCGAGCGCGACGTGACCCGCCCGGTGGAGCCCGACGAGGCCGTCCAGGACGTGCTCGTCGAGGTGTACCGCAGCGACCCGGCCACGTCGCTGCTCTGCGAGCGCCTGGTCGACCTGGACGAGGGGCTGCAGGAGTGGCGCTACCGCCACATGAAGATGGTCGAGCGCACGATCGGCTCGAAGCGGGGCACCGGCGGGTCGGCCGGCTCGACCTACCTGCGCACCACGCTCGACAGCGCGGTCTTTCCGGACCTGTGGGCCATCCGCTCGCGCCTGTGAGCGTCGCACCTCTCGACCCGGCGAGCCTGCAGCGCCACTACGCGCGCTTCGGTGTGGCCGGGCGGCTGCGCCTGACGGGGCATTCGCATCAGGCCTGGCCGGACGTGTCGTTCGAGGCGCAGAAGCGCGCGTGGCTCGACGCGGCGGATGCGGCCGACCTCAAGTGGACGCGCGCCGAGGCCGTGGCCGCGCGGTTCCGCGCGGGGCTCGCCGAGCGCCTGGACGATCCGGACGGGGAGTACGCGCTCGGTCAGAACACGCACGAACTGGTCGTGCGGTTGCTCTCGGCGCTCGACCTGAGGGCGCGCCCGAGGCTGGTGAGCACCGACGGGGAGTTCCACTCGTTGCGCCGGCAGCTCGACCGTCTGGCCGAGGCGGGCCTCGAAGTGGTGAAGGTGCCTGCGCTACCCGCCGACGGCCTCGCCGAGCGGCTCTGCGCTGCACTCGACGACCGCACCGCGGCCGTGCTGGTTTCGGCGGTGCTGTTCCGCAACGCGCACATCGTGCCGGGCCTCGGGCGCGTGGCCGACGCCTGCGAACGGCGCGGCGCCACGCTGCTCGTGGACGCCTATCACGCGGTGAACGCGGTGCCCTTCTCGGTGCGTGGCGAGGGCCTCGAAACGGCCTTCGTGGTGGGCGGCGGCTACA
>RFGQ01000179.1 GCA_003695865.1 Gemmatimonadota bacterium
CGCGACGCGCACGCCCGCGCACATCTAGAGACAGGATGAAGAGGCTGTGAGCAAGGGAACGACGGTGGACGGAAGCCGCCGGGGGCAGGACTCCCCGCGGCTCGGGGATCGGATCCGCGGCGTGGCCGCCGCGCTGCTTCTGAGCGCGGCCCTCACCGCCCCGGGGGCGATCGCCGCGCAGGAGTCCCATGGGGGACCCTTCCTGTACGTGGCGAACCAGCCTGCGGCGACGGTGTCGGTGATCGACATGAGCGTGAACGAGGTCGTCGAGACCGTCGACCTGCAGACGCTGGGCTTCGGTCCCAACGCCAAGCCCCACCACATCGCGGTCGAGCCCGACGGAGCGCACTGGTACCTCTCGCTCATCGGCGAGAACCGCGTGCTCAAGTTCGATCGCGACAACGAGTTGGTGGGCCAGGCCGAGTTCGAGGTGCCCGGGCTGCTGGCGCTCGACGCGGCCGACGGTGTGCTCTACGTGGGCCGCTCGATGAGCGCGGTGAACCCGCCGCAGCGCATCGGGGCGATCGACATCGCGACGATGGACGTGGACGAGATCGACGTCTTCTACCCGCGGCCGCACGCGCTTGCGCTTCACCCGACGGGTCAGTTCGTGTACTCGGCGAGCCTGGGCGTGAACCAGATCGCCGCGGTGGACGTGGCTTCGGGTCTGGCCAACCTGGTGTCGCTCGACGGACCCCCACACGCCGTCGTCCAGTTCGCCGTATCGCCCAACGGGCGGAACATGGTGGGGACCACACAGCTCACCGGGCAGGTGATGGTCTTCGAACTGGCAGCCATGAACCGGCCCGAACTGGTGCGCACGGTCGAGGTCGGAGGGCAGCCCTGGCATCCGGTCTACACCCACGACGGGCGCTACGTCGTCGTGGGCAGCAAGATGGCGAACAAGGTGAGCGTCATCGATCCGGCGACCGGCCGCGTAGTGAAGGTGATCGAAGGCGAGGGAATCGCGCAGCCGCACGGCGCCGCGGTCTCGCCCGACGGGCGCTGGATCTACGTGTCGAACAACAACTCGAAGGGCGACTACACCCCCCAAGGCGCGGCCGACGCCGGCACCGTGGTGGTGATCGATGCCGGGTCGCTCGAGATCGCGAAGGTGATCGAGGTCGGGGCCGGCGCCGC
>RFGQ01000180.1 GCA_003695865.1 Gemmatimonadota bacterium
GATCCGAGCGGCCCGCCTCTCTCGTGAGCCCCTCGAAAACGGCCGGGTTGGTGTCGGCGTCCACGGCCGCAGTGATCAGCCGCGGATAGGTCGCCCGCAGGCGCGCGTTGAAGTAGCGCCCCGCCAGCAGGTCGTTGCGGCCCCGGTAGGTGACGGAGAGCACACGCGCCGAGCGCGTGCCCAGCAGCGGAAGCAGGTCGCGTCCGTTGCGCACGATGGTGATCGACCGTTCCGCCACTGTCTCGGCGAACTGTGTGTGCTCGGGCACCCCCACCACGCGCGTGACCTGATCGAGGTCGACGGTGCGCCGCACGTGCAGGCCGAGTTCCTGCTTCAGGCTGAGCAGCTTGAGCACCGAGCGGTCGACGCGCGCCTCGCTCAGGCGCCCGCTCTCCACGGCATTCACCACCGCGTCGATGGCAGCGGGCACGTCGGGCGGCATGAGGATCACGTCGGCGCCCGCCTCGAGCGCCCGCACCGTGGCCTCGTCGCGCCCGTAGAGGCGGTCGATGGCCGCCATGTCCATCGCGTCGGTGAAGACGAGGCCGTCGAAACCCAGGTCGCGCCGCAGCAGGCCGTCGATGATCTCGGGCGCGAGTGTGGCCGGCACGGGTTCACCCCCGGTCAGCGCGGGCACCGCGATGTGGGCGGTCATCAGGGCCCGCATGCCGGCGTCGATGGCCGCCCGGAAGGGGACCAGCTCCACCGCCTCGAGGCGAGCGCGATCGGCGTGGATGACGGGCAGCGCGAGGTGGGAGTCGGT
The DNA here is from genome assembly GCA_003695865.1 of Gemmatimonadota bacterium. Taxonomy (GTDB): domain Bacteria; phylum Gemmatimonadota; class Gemmatimonadetes; order Longimicrobiales; family Gaopeijiaceae; genus J028. The sequence continues at coordinate 764 of RFGQ01000180.1, forward strand.
CTCGGTGTCGCCGTGCCCGGGAAAGTGCTTGCCGGTCGCGACGGCGCCGTAGTCCTGCAGCCCGCGCACGAAGGCGGCGCCCAGGCGCGCCACCCGCGCGGGCTCCTGGCCGAACGAGCGGATGTTGATGATCGGGTTGTCGGGGTTGTTGTTGACGTCGAGCACGGGCGCGAAGGGCACGTGCACGCCCACCGCCCGCGCCTCGACCGCGGTGATGCGGCCCATCTCGTACGCCAGCGTCTCGTCCCCCGCGGCGCCGAATGCCATGAGTGAGGGGAACGTGGTCGCACCTCCCAGAACGATGTTCGTGGGTGTGTGGACCGCGCCCGCGAAGCGGAAGCCCGCTCCGTTCTCGAGGTCTGCCGCAACCAGCAGGGGAAGCGCCGCGTGCTCCTGCAGGTCGTTGAGCTTGGCGGCCACCTCGGTGGGCGAGCCCACCGACATGATCACGCCGCCCACGCCTTCGTCCCGCACCCAGCGCACGATCCGGTCGTGCGCGTCGGAACCCTCGGGCGAGAACGTGCCCAGCACGAACGGCATCATGAGCTGGGCCGCCTTCTCGCGAAGCGTCAGGCCGTCGAGTACGCGCTCCGCCCACGGCCGGTCGGTGGGCGTGCGCAGCCCGGCGCGCGCCGCGCGGGCCGGGTCGGCGCGCTCGGCGGGCGCGTCGGGAGCGGGAGACGCGGACGGGCCGGCGCCGGGGCCGCACGAGAGCGAGGCGGCGAGAGCCGCCAGGCTCAGGGC
>RFGQ01000181.1 GCA_003695865.1 Gemmatimonadota bacterium
CAGGCGGCGCCTGCCCAGACCGGCGGACCCGGCGGAGGCGCACAGCGCGCCCCCCGGCGAGGCGGCGGACGCGACGAGGGCATGAAGCCCTACGGCGAGGTGATCACCGCCGAAGCCCAGAGCGACGACGGCATGTTCACCGTGCATCGCGTCGACGAAAAGCTGTACTACGAGATCCCCCTCGACCGCCTCGACGAGGAGATGCTGCTCCTCACCCGGGTGGCGCGAACGCCGACCGGCGCAGGCTGGGGCGGCTCGAAGGCGAACACCTCGGTGGTGCGCTGGGTCCGCCAGGGCGACCGCATCCTGCTCAGGCTCGTCGGCCACTCGAACGTCGCCGACTCCACCGATCCGGTCGCGCAGGCGGTGGCGAACTCGAACTTCGAGCCGATCATCCGCGCGTTCGACATCGAGGCCATGTCGGAAGACTCCACGGCGGCGGTGATCGAGGTCACGCCGCTCTTCACGGCCGACGTGCCGCTACTCGGTCTGCCCGGGTTCCGGCGGCGGCAGTTCGGGGTCCGCCGTGTGGACGGCGACCGCACCTTCGTCGAGTGGGCGAAGTCGTTCCCACGCAACGTCGAAGTGCGCCGCGTGCTCACCTACGAGGCGACGGAGCCGCCGTCGAACCAGGCAGCGAACACGGTCTCGATGGAGATGCACCACTCGATGCTGCTGCTCCCCGAGAACCCGATGCAGCCCAGGCGCTGTGACGATCGGGTGGGCTTCTTCAGCATCCGCCAGACGGACTTCAGTACCGACGAGCAGCGCGCGGCGCCGCGCTGCTACGTCACGCGCTGGCGGCTCGAACCCAGCGACACCGCCGCCTTCCGCCGCGGTGAGCTCGTCGAGCCGGTGAAGCCGATCGTCTACTACATCGACCCGGCCACGCCCGAGAAGTGGCGGCCCTACCTCAAGCAGGGCGTCGAGGACTGGCAGAAGGCCTTCGAGCGGGCCGGCTTCCGCAACGCGATTCTCGCCAAGGATCCGCCCTCGCCCGAAGAGGACCCCGACTGGAGCCCCGAGGACGCGCGCTACTCGGTGATCCGCTACCTGGCCTCCTCGGTTCAGAACGCGTCCGGGCCGCACGTGCACGACCCGCGCACGGGCGAGATCCTCGAGAGCGACATCCAGTGGTACCACAACGTGATGAACCTGCTGCGCAACTGGTTCTTCGTGCAGACGGCCGCAGTCAACGAAGACGCGAGGGGCGTGACGTTCTCGGACGAGCTCATGGGCGAGCTCATCCGCTTCGTGTCGGCCCACGAGGTAGGCCACACGCTCGGCCTGCAGCACAACATGGCGGCGTCGGCGGCCTACCCGGTCGACTCCCTGCGCACGCGCTTCACCTGCCGCATGGGCGTGGCGCCGTCGATCATGGACTACGCCCGCTTCAACTACGTCGCACAGCCGGGCGACGACACCTGCCTGATGCCCCAGATCGGGCCCTACGACGAGTGGGCCATCGAGTGGGGCTACCGGCCGGTGCTCGACGCGGCTTCGGCCGACGAAGAGCGTCCGACCCTGAACCAGTGGGTCCTCGAGCGTTCGTCGAATCCGGTGTACCGCTTCTCGAGCCCGACCGGAGCCGATCCCACGGCGCTGACCGAAGCGATCGGCGACGACGCCATGCGGGCGTCCGACCTGGGCGTGGCGAACCTGGAGCGCATCATGGACAACCTGCTCGACTGGGCGCACCAGGCCGGCGAGGACTACAGCCAGGTCGCCGAGCTCTACGGTCAGGTCGTGGGGCAGTGGAACCGCTACACGGGCCACGTGCTCGCCAACGTCGGCGGCGTCGTGTACACCCGGAAGAACCAGGACCAGGACGGGCCCCAGTACGAGATGGTCCCCGAGGCCCAGCAGCGGCGGGCGATGGACTATCTGGCGCGCCAGGTCTTCCAGACCCCGACGTGGATGCTCGACGCCGACATCCTCGACCGCATCCAGGGTTCCGGGGCGCCCGACGAGGTCCGGCGGCGGCAGGTGTTCGCCCTCAACGGACTGCTGAACGTGAACCGCATGAAGCGGCTCATCGAGCAGGAGGCCTTCCACGGCGGGGCGGCCTACTCACTGGGCGAGATGCTCGACGACCTGCGCGGCGCGCTGTGGAGCGAGGTGGGTTCCGGCGCAGCGACCGACACGTACCGTCGCAACCTGCAGCGGGCCTACATCGAGCGCATGGCCGCGCTGATGGACGACGAAGAGGCGCAGCGCACCGACATCGCGCCCTTCGTGCGCGGTCAGCTCCAGGCGCTGGCCGGCGAACTCGAGCGTGGCCCGCGCCCCCGGGATGCGGCCACGCGGCTCCACTACGCCGACGTGCAGGCGCGGATCGCCGAGATCCTCGAGGGCGAGGACTGATCCGGCCGGCGCGGGGGGTACGCGGGGGGTGGCGGGCGTCGCCCGCCACCTCCCGGACCCGGCGCCGGCGTCAGGCCGAACGCGGCGGGGGCGGCCCCCCGCCGGGGGCGGCCGGCCCGGCGGGCCG
>RFGQ01000001.1 GCA_003695865.1 Gemmatimonadota bacterium
CGACCGGCCGGCGGAGAGCTTCCGCCGGCCGGATCCGTGGCGCTTCCCTTACCGTGACACGCGAGGGGGCGTGAGGGTTGAGGCCTACTCGGCGCCCAGAGCCTCAGCCGGATCGCGCCGCATGGCCCGCAGCGCGGGCAGCGCCGAAGCCAGCACGGCGACCGCGAGCGTGAGGCCGCCCACGCTCAGCAGGGTGAGCGGGTCGACGGGCTCGACCCCGAACAGGAAGCCCTCAAGCAGACGCCCGCCCAGCAGCGCGGCGCCGGTGCCGATCACCAGGCCCAGCAGCGCGAGGCGGACACCGTCGCCCACCACGTGCCGGGCGACCGAGCCCCCCGTGGCCCCGATGGCGCGCCGGATGGCGATCTCGCGCCCGCGCTGCGCCACGCTGTAGGCCAGCACGCCGTAGACCCCCACGCACGCGAGCACCAGGGCGAGCACGCTGAAGGCGCCCATGAGGAACGCCGCGAAGCGCGGGACGGCCGTCTGCGCGCGGTAGGCGTCGAGCAGCGGGGCCTCCTGCGTGATGGCGAGGTCGCCGTCCAGGTCGAGCACGGTGCGGCGCAGCGCCGCCAGCACGGTCGCGGGGTCGCGCGCGCTGCGGGCGGCCACCTGCAGGCGGAGCGAGGGGCCCTGATCGAGCGGAAAGTACACGTCGGGGCTGTTGGCCTCGGCCATGAGCGAGGTGGTGAGGTCGCGGTGGCGCACGTCTTCGATCACCCCGACGATCTCCACGGGCCGTTCGCGGCCGGGTCTCAGGTAGAGCGTGCGCCCCACGGCGCCGCCCTCGGGGAAGAGGCGGCGCTGCATGGCGCGCGAGATGACCACGACGGGGCGGGTGTCGGCCCGGTCGCCCTCGTCGATCAGGCGTCCTTCGACCAGCCGGATGCCGAGCGTCTCGAAGTAGCCCGGTGAGACATCGTGGCTATGGAAGCGAATGCGTTCATCGGGTGCCTCGTCGCGGAAGATGTAGCTCGCGCTCCCGCCGCCCCGGAGCGGCAGGTCGGACGAAAGCGAGACGGCCTCCACGCCCGGCAGCGCGGCCAGCCGGGCCTCGAGCGTGCGCTCGAAGGTGCGGACATCGTCGGGCGTGGGATAGCGCTCGCGCGGCAGGGTGGTGCGCAACGCGACGACGTTGTGGAGGTCGATGCCGGTGTCGACCGAGAGGTAGGCGCGGAAGCTGCGTGTGAGCAGTCCGGCGCCCGCGAGCAGCACGAGCGCGAGCGCTACCTGGACGATCACGAAGGTGCGTTGCAGGCGGCTGCGGCGTACGCCGCGCCCGGCGCCCTGCCCGCCGTCGCGCAGCGTGCCGGCGAGCTCGAGCCGCGCTCCCGAGAGTACCGGGGCGAGCCCGGTGAGCACCCCCACGGCCAGCAGCGTGGCGAGGGCGACCCCGAACCCGCCCAGGCTGAGCGCCGGGCGCACGTAGGCCGGCAGGATGCCCGGTGGGATGGCGGGGGCGAGCGCGTCGAGAGCCCAGCGAGCCATGGCCAGGCCCAGCGCGCCGCCCAGCGCGGCAAGCAGCAGGCTCTCGGTGAGCAGTTGCGAGGCGACGCGCTGCACGCGCGCGCCCAGCGCCTGACGGAGCGCCAGCTCGCGCGTGCGCCCCTGCGCCCGCACGAGCAACAGGTTCGCCACGTTCGCGGCGGCGATCAGCAGGAGCAGGCCGGCCGCGCCGAGCAGGATCCAGAGCAGGGTCGCGGTGCTGCCCACGTAGCCCTCCCTGAACGACTGGAGCAGCGCGAAGCGGTCTTCGTGCGCGCGGGGGTAGGCCTCCTGCAGTTCGCGCGCGATCCGGTCCAGCTCGGCCTGCGCCCCCTGGGGCGTGACGCCCGGACGCAGCCGGCCGAAGACGGTGAGCGAGCGGGCGCCGCGCGCGTTGAGGACCCGCGGATTGGCGACGAGCGAGATGAGCGACTCGGGCAGCCACACGTCGGCGTCGAGCGACGTGCCGTGGAAGCCCGCCGGCACGACGCCGACCACCTGCACGGGGCGGTCGACGAGCGTGACCCGCTCGCCCAGGCGCCCCTCGTCGCCCCCGAAGAAGTCGTGCCACAGCCGCTCCGAGACCAGGGCCACCGGGTAGGCGTCGGGCTCGCCGTGCTCCTCGGGACGGAAGAAGCGCCCCGCCCGGGGCCGGAGCCTGAGGAGGGCGAAGTAGTCCTCGGTGACGAACTCCGCCGTGACCGTGCGCGCCGGGCCCTCGCCCGCGAGCGGAAGAGGCTGTGCGGCGACGGCTGCCATGCCCGTGAAAGACTGCGAGCGCTCGCGCCAGTCACGGAACTCGGGGTAGGAGGCGCCCCGGATCGAAGGGCGGCCGTCGACGAGCTGGTAGCCGTTCACAAAGAAGAGCTCGTCCGCGTCGGCGAAGGGGAGCGCGCGCAGGAGCGTGGCATCCACCACGCTGTAGATGGCCGTGGCGCCCCCGATGGCGAGCCCCAGCGTGAGGATCGCCACCGCGGCGAAGCCGGGGCTGCGTCTGAGACCGCGGAGCGCGTATCTGAGGTCCTGCATCCATCCACCCATCGTCATCCTCCCCCCGTGTCGGACCCGCCGCCTGCGGGCCTCTCGAGCAAGCGCCGCCTCGATGCGGCCCGCGTCGCCGAAGCGTTGCTCGGCCGTGCGGCGCGCTTCCTCGGGGCTGAGCCCCTGGGCGATCAGCTCCTCGGTGCGCAGTTCGAGGTACAGCTCGATCTCGGCCCGGATATCGGCCCGCTCGTCACCGCGCGCGCCGCCCGGCGGCAGGACCCGTCTGAAGTCGTCTGTGCCCATGGGCCGGCTCTCAGCCTTCGGCCTCGGCACCGAGCACCGAGGTGACCGCGCCGCTGTACTCGGCCCAGCGTTCGGTCTCGTGCGCCAGATGTCGCTGCCCTTCGGCCGTGAGCCGGTAGAACTTGGCGCGTCGGCCCGTGTCGGTATGGCCCCACTCGGCCTCGAGTAGACCGCGGCCTTCGAGCCGGTGGAGCGCCGGATAGAGCGCGCCTTCCTCGACCATGAGGACGCCCCCGCTCGCGGCACGCAGCGCCTTGCCGATCGCGTAGCCGTGCAGCGGGCGGTCGCGGACGGTGCGCAGGATCAGCAGGTCGAGGGTGCCGGTGAAGAGGTCCGATCCGCTCATGGGGGCGTCGTCCGCGTCGGAGTCGTGGGGCGGGCGTGGGAGCCGGCCCCGGGTCGGTCGGTGTGGGCGACACACGCTTGTGTGCGCACGGTGCCGCGGTCGCGTGCCCGGAGAAGGGCCGGCGGCCGCGCCGGCGCCTCGCGACGCCGCGTCACCCCTTGCTCTACGAGGTATAAGCGGAAGACCCCTAGCCGGTCAAGGGGTTGGGGCCGCGGAACCTTCGGGGCCGCCGCCCCTCGGGTGAGGGACGACGGCCCCGCCGGGTCCGGCGGCCAGGGCGTCAGTGCATGATGCCGTCGAACTCGGCCGCGAAGTCGCGGTCGAAGGCCTGCAGCGCCTTCAGGCGCCGTCTCAGCTCGTCGACGGTGAGCGCCGGGCGCTCGAGGTGCCATTCCTCGAGCCCTGCGGTGGGGGCCGAGCCGGTACCCCCGCCGCCGAACGTGTAGATCGCCATCATGAGGTTGACGAGCTCCTGCCCGGGCACGGGCAGCTGGATGGGCGTGCCCGAGACCAGGTCTCCCCAGCCCCGGTCGTCGAAGTAGGCGGTGCCCATGGCGTGGTGCCACACCTCCATGCGCTTCTCGTGCTTGAGCACGGCGAACACGTCGCCGCAGGTGCCGTCGTCGTTGCGTGGCACGCAGCGGGGCCCGGGAGCGCCGGCGGCCGTGGCCGCGGGGAGTCCGCCGTTGGTGGTGCGCGTCTGGTTGATGATGCCCAGCGCGCTCGCCGTGTCGCCCAGCCGCAGGTGCGCCTCGGCGCGGAGCAGGTCGATCTCGGTGCGGCTGAGGATGACCGCCGGCCCGGTGAGGTCTGCCGCGTACACGTCGTGGCGCTTGTCGCGGTAGTCGGAGAAGTGGTACTTGCCTCGCTCCGGCCGGAACGGGCTCGAGTTGACCCCCTCGAAGGCGGTGTAGAGGCCGTCGCTCAGCGAGTCGCCGGGCTGGGTGAGGCGGGCGTCGTCGGTGTCGATGCGGATGGCGTCGCGGGATGCGAGCGGCGCCGCGAGCCAGGCCTGGTAGTTCCCCGACTGGTCTGCGGGGCCCAGGTGGCGTACGTCGAGCCGCGCCCAGATGCTGTAGACGCCGCCCCAGGCCTTCGTCGCGTCCCTGAAACACTCGGCGCAGGTACCGCTGCCCACCACCCGCTGATCGGCACTGAGCGTTGCGTTGGCGAGCACCCGACTCCAGTCGACGGCGGCGCGCTCGGCGGGATCGCGCGGCACGCTCGCCAGGTAGCGGGCGATGTAGGCGTGGGCCAGTTCCGAGAGCCGGCTGCTGCTCGCGGGCTCACCGCCCAGCCAATCGGCCGGTACGGTGAAGGTGTTGGCGTCTGCGATCGCGATCGCCTGCTCGAGGTGTGAAACGGCGCTCGCCAGCACGTCGCCGTAGGGCGAGAGCGGCGGGTCCCCCTGCGACAGGTCGGTCGCCTCGTCGAGGATGAACGCCTGGTCGTAGATCTGGGCCAGCGTGCCGAGTGCGAGTCCCTCGAGGAAGTGCGCGAACGCTCGGGCACGTGGCTCGTCGGCGCCGGCCGGGCCCACCTGCACCCCGGCGTCCATGGCCAATAGCGCCTCCCTCGTGCCCGACAGCACCCGATACATGAACGTCCACGGGTTCTGGGCTACGTATGCGAAGGAATAGGATGGGTCGTTGTCGAACGCGGCACGCGGTTCCGACGACAGGTCCAGCATGCCGAAGTTGCGCCACGACGACGTGTGCTCGTCGGCCATGGTGCTGAACGCGGGGCCGGGCGCCCACTCGAAGTTGCCCCGGTGCCAGGGCAGGAACGACGAGGCGAGCAGGGCCTCGACCTCGGCGCCACCCGTGAGCGTCGCGATCACCTCGAGTGGCTGGGGCGAGGTGAGCGCCTGCCCGTTCACGATCGCGTTCACGGTGAGGCTGCCCGTTTTCGAGGCCCGAAGCGTGATCGTGTAGGTGCCGTCGCCGTTGTCGACCGTGGGTGCGGTCTGCTCCACGGCTCCGCCGAAGGCCAGCGTGCCCGCCGAGGTGGTGACCTGCACGACATCGCCACCGGTCGTCAGGTCGGCGCCACCCGCGGTGCGGAGTCGCACGGTGGCGGTCACCGAGTCTCCGAGTTGGACGGTGGGCGACGAAAGGGTGAGGATCGAGGTGACGGGCGAGGGCGCGTCCTCGGTGAGGGGGATGATTTCGAGGCCGGTTCCGCCCGAAGGACCGTTGACGAGGATCTGGCCGCGGAGGAGCCCGATGGTGTCGATACCGGTCACCTCTGCCTCCTTCCCCGCGATGAAGTCGAGGAAGGCGCCGGTGTCGGGGACGGCGGTCGTGACCCGGTATTGAGGTTCGGCGGGGTCGGTGAGCCTCGCCCAGACCGTGCACGCGACCCCTACTCCGCCCGTGTCACACTGCACCCGCGGACGGTAGGGCGGATCGGCAAACTTGTCGATGTTCCACCAGGACAGGTGCGTGACCGTGGCGCGGACGGCGAGTCCGGTGGGGGAGCCCGAAGACGAGACGACCTCGCCCAGAGCCTCCTGAATCCACAGGCCGGTCGCTTCGTCGAGGGACCACACCGGCAGCGTGTCTCCGAGCGCCGCGCCTCCCGTATAGACGGGGATCTCGATCGTCGCCGTGGCGCCCGGGGCGAGCTGCGCGGTCTGGCCGCCCTGCGCGAGGTCGAACTCGGCGACCCCGAACGTGGCGATCACGCCGGTCCGGCCGTCGGGTGCTACGCCCGCGAAGGCGCCCGGGAACCCTTCGAGCGCGTCGCCGGTGACGTCGAGCGGCGTGATCGACACCTCGACCTGGCCGTTCAGCGGCAGGCCCGTGGGCCCCACGAGGCCCGCGGCCGGGAGCGTCAGGCGGGCTCCGTCGGCGCCCGCCGCCGTGCCCCCGGCGTCGGCGTCTACGAGCACCGGCGGCGCCCTTCGGGCGAGGCGCACGCTGAAGTGGCTGCTGGTCACCCCGGCGGGGAGCTCCACGCGAACGCGTTGGGTCGCAAAGCCCGACCGGCTCACCTCGAACACGGCGGGCACCCCGGTGGGTACGCCGCTCACGTCGATGCGGCCGCCTGCGTCGGTCGTGCCCGACGCGCTACCGCCGATGAGGCGCACGGCAGCGCCTTCCACCGCTGCCCCGTCCGTGTCGGACACGAGTCCGCGGATGCTGGCGAATCCGGCAGGGGGCGGGGGAGCCGCGATGGTGATCGTCTGCGTCGTCGCGGCCTGGCCGCCCGGACCGTTCGTCACGACCAGTCGTACCGTGAAGGATCCGCCCTCCGCGTACACGTGTGCCACGTTCACGCCCCCGCCGAGCGCTCCGTCGCCGAAGTCCCACGAGAACGTGAGCGGGCTGCCGGTGGGGTCCGTGGTGCCCGACGCGTCGAAGAGCACGGCTCCGCCCGCTCGAAGGTCGCCCGACACGCTGAAGGCCGGCGACGGCGCGGGCGGTCCCGGCTCGATGAGGAAGCGGATCTTGAGCTTGGAGTCGACCCTGAGTGGGAAGAACTCGGTTTCGTCGACCGGGGGCTGGTCGTCTTTGTCTCTGGGGACGACCAGCACGTCGTGGTGGCCGAGCGCGATGCCGTCGAGCCGCACGAGGATGCGGTAGGCGGCGCCCACCTCGAGGTGGTCGTCCTTGGTGTGCCAGTCGGCCTTGAATCGTCCGTCGTCGTCGGCCTTGAGGCGATCACGCCCCCGGCCCTCGACCGTGAAGCGACGGACCTCGGCCGCGCAGCTCGGACCCTCGAGGCGACAGATCTCGACCACCGGCCGCAGGGCCGGCGTGTCGTCGTCCATGCCGTCGTCGTCCTTCTCGCTCTTCTTGCTCTTTCTTTCCTTTCCGCTCTTCTCACTCTTCTCACTCTTCTCGCTTTTCTCGCTCTTCTCGTCGCCGGCGAGTCGTGGACCGAGCGGAGGCAGAAACCGGAAGCGGGGATTCCCGCCGCGCGTCGCGTCGAGGATGCTCAGGTAGGGACCGTGCTCCGGCTGCGGCTCGAGCGGGCGCGAGGCGTCGTCGACGCAGGCCGCGAGCGTGAGGAGGAGCGCCAACAGAGGTGGGACGCAGGCGCGTCGGAGAAGGCGGACCATGGGAGGCCTCCTGGCAGAAAGGTCTGGGCCCTTCCACAGGTGCCGCGTGGGGCGCGGGCGGGTCGTGCCGGGCAGGCGCGGCGTGAGGGAAGACCCGTTGCTGCGGACCTCGACAATGCAACCGACGCCGCAGATGCGCAACTATAGAGAAAGCTGTCGCCGATCAGTGCTGTAGCCTGCGCTGCGGTGATGCTCCGGGAGAGGGCGGGCGCGAGGGGTCGGCGGCTTCGGAGGGAGACGACGCCGGCTACGTGCCCCGTTGGGAATGCTTCTTTGACACGCCGAAGCCCCGCCCTTCATCTTGCCGGATGTCCGCCGCCAGCGGCGCGCCCCCGACGGGCTTGGGAAGGAGACCCCGGCCGGCGCGGCGGCCGGGCGGCCGCGCACGGTCGTTCCGGACGGGCGCGCCCCGATCCGGTCGGCAGGAGGATTCGGCACATGACCGAACTGTGGATCGAGGACTCCGACCCCGACGACGTCGTCGACGGGGCGAGCGTGGTGCTGTTGGCGTCACGGATCGTCGACGAAGTACCCGGCGAGACGATCTGCGGCGAGACACCTGCGCTCTACCGCGTGCTCGAAGTACTGCGGCTGCCCTATCGCCGCGCGCAGATCCCCGAACGGGTCTACGTCGTCTCGCACGAGGCCACGTTCTGGACCGACCCCGAAGAAGAGGACGAAGACGATCCGGAGTTCTGGGTCTCGCCCATCGTGCCCTCGTACCGGTCTGAGCCGTTACCCGAGGGACCCGAGCCCGTGATCCTTTTTCTGTCCACGCTCGACCGTCTCGGCGACGGCGGCCGCCCGCCCATGGATCGTTTTGCGCTGGCCGCCCGGGGGAGCTTCGAGCCCGGCGATCGTCTGGACGAGCTGCGGGCGAGGATCGAAGACGACGGGGGTCACGCTCAGCACGAGTACTGAGGCGCGTCCCCGGCCGAGGAATCAGGCCGCTGAATCACGAGGTGCGGCCCCGCTGGAGCGGGATCACCACCTCACGGTTGTTCGCAGACCCACCGAGAGCGAGCGGCCCGGCGCGGGCGAGCGCGTGATGTCTTCATAGGACGCGTCGAGCGCGTTGCGCACGTCTACGAAGACGGCCCCGCCCTCGACCAGGTCGAACGCGAGGCGCAGGTCGAGGCGGGTGAACGCGTCCTGTTCGCGGCGGCGCGCGCGCAACAGTGCCATGGCCGCGTGAGCCCGGGCCCCCAGTGGGGCGCTCAGACGCACGTTGAGCCGGCGGTCGACCGGGCGCAGGGCGTACTTCGACTCGAAGCCGGGCGCGCCTTCCTCGTCCACCGAGATGGTCGACGCTCCCACGTCGAGCCGGGCGGGCCCCAACCGGAGCCGGGCGACCTCGACCTCGAGCCCCGTGAAGTCGGCACTCTCGACGTTGCGCGTCTCCCACACGTCGCCGGCCGGGGTGCGCGCCCAGTCGATCAGGTCGCGCGTGCTCCGCCGGAACACCGTCAGCCGCACCGCCACGGCGCGCGCCGCCCAGTCGAGCCCACCCTCCAGCGTCCACGCCCGCTCGGGGCTCAGGTCGGGGCGGCCGCGATTGGCCGGATCCACGTAGTAGCGCTCCGTCCAGGTGGGCGCCCGGAAGGCCCGCCCCACGGCGGCGCGCGCCTGCAGCCCGCCGCCCAGCGGCACGGCGGCCGACGCGGAGGGCGCCACGAAGGTGCCGAACGACTCGAAGTCGTCGACCCGCAGGCCGGCCCGCACCTGGCCGCGGCCGGCGCGCACCAGGCCCTCGGCGAAGAGGGCCCGGCGGTCCTGGGTGCGGTCGCCCAGGCGGGTGCTCTCGAGCGACTCGTGCACCCACTCGCCGCCGAGGGCCAGGCCGGATGCGCCGCCCAGCGCACGGCGCACGACGACTTCGGCGCCCGCCTGCGAAGACGTGTGCACGTTGCGGTAGAAGGCCGGGTCGTCGCGCTTGAGCACGAAGTCGTCGTCGTGCGCCCGCCACCAGGCCCTGGGCTCGAGCGACCAGCGGCCCGAGGGAACCTGCGCTCCGGCCGAGGCCGTGCGCGTGACGGTCTCTTCCCACGACGGGAAGGGCGCGTAGAACCCGTCGGCCCCGAAGGCGCGCTCGGCCCAGCCCGCCGCCAGGTGCAGGCGAGCGCCCCCGATCCGGGTTGCGGCCGACGCGCGCAGACGCCGGACATCGAAGTCGGTGCCCGAGCGGTGACCGTCGCCCACGGCCCAGTCCCCGGCCGCGCGCACGGCGGCCCCGTCCGCGCGCCCGAGTTCGAGCGCGGCGGCGCCCCGCCGCTCCCCGAAGGATCCGCCCTCGAGGCCCGCCCGGATTCCGCCGGAGTCGCCCTGGCCGACGGCCACACCCGCGGATGCGGCGTCGCCCGCTCCGCTCCGCGTGACGATGTGGATCACGCCGCCGAGCGCGTCGGGCCCATACAGCGACGAGGCCGGGCCCCGCAGCACCTCGATGCGCTCCACCTCTTCGAGCGGTACGGTGAGGTCGAGGTCGAAGTGCCCCGTCTGCGGGTCGCTCGCGCGGACGCCGTCGACCAGCACGACCACCTGTTCGAACGAAGCGCCGCGGATGGAGACATCGGCCTGCGCGGGCGAGCGCGCGTCGAGGTCGACGCCGAACGCCCAGGTGAGCGCCTCGGAGATCGAGCGCACGGGAAGCGCGGCCAGCTCCGCCGCCGTGACGACCTGCGCCGCCCGCGTGCGGCCGCCGGCGCCCGTCCGCGACTCGACGGTCACGCGCACCGTGTCGGTGAGCTCGACGGCGGCCTGCTGGGCCGTGCCCGCGCCGGGAAGGAGTGCGGCTGTGGTGGCGCCCAGGGCGGCGGCGAGGTGGAAGATCGCTCGCTTGGAGAGACCGGGACGAGCGGCGGCGCGAACGCACCGGCCCGGGATCGTTGGCCGGAACGAGTGCTGAGGCATATCGGAGAGGCGCGAGGTGGTCGGCTGGGCCGGCGGCGGGCGGGCCATCGGCTCGAGGCGCCCCAGTCTGTGCGATTCCGGCCGCGGTGTCCATGCGGAGAACGCCGGAGCCGTCGGTCCGTGAAACCCCCGTCGGACCGGGGGCGCGTGTGGTGGGCCTTCCGGGGCTCGGTCGGCCGGTTACTGCCCGATGCTGTAGCCTCCGTCCGGCTGCGCAGCTTCCAGGGGATTGGCCGTTTCCACGACGGGTTCCAGGTCTCGCATCGGAATCCAGCGCCGCACGAGAAAGAACAGGGCGCCAAAGCCGATCACCGCGGCGTTGAGGTTCCAGAAAACGGTCACCAGCGTGGTCCCCAGGATGAACAACATCTCGGGGTTCGTCACGAAGATGCGCTCGTCCGAGTGCGTGTCGAGCCAGTTGCGGAACAGCTTCGCCCGCTCGCCGGCGAGTTCACGCACATAGATGCGCACGGGCAGCCAGTCGAAGACGTCGACCCCGACCTTGAAGAGGATGCCCGCGAAGACGGCCTGGGGGATGGCGGTGATGAGATCCTTGAAGAGCACCAACTCCACGATGACGAACACCCCGACCAGGATGCCGGCGATGCGCATCGTGGCGCCCTCTTTCAGGATCAGGACCGAACGGATCGTCGCCTGCGCGCCGGGGATGCCGCCCACGAAGCCGACCGCCGCGTTGGCCACGCCCTGGCCGAACAGTTCGCGGTCCTGTCGCGTCTGTTCTCCCGACAGCCGATCGACGACGAGCGACGTGAGGAGCGTGTCGAGGTAGGCGAGCAATGCGAGCTGGAGCGCGAAGGGCGCGGCGGTGAGGAGTACGCGAGCGGACCAGTCCGTCGGGATCTGCGCGCCGAGGAAGGCGCCGACCTCGGCCAGCGAATGCATCGGCACGTCGAGGTGCACACGTTCGATTCCGGGGGCCGCCAACCCGGCGGCCACCGTCATGACGAGAATCGTGAGGAGCGTACCGGGAAGGAAGCGGGCGAGCAGCGGCACGCGTCGACGCAGAAGGCCCGGAAGGATGAGGACTAGCCCGAAGGTGACCACTGCCACGGCGACGTTCTGTGCCCTGGGCCCTCCGAACGGCTCCGCGCCGCCGACGCCCAGCAGCTTCCGCGTCTGATCGAGCCAGATGAGGATCGCGATTCCGTTCATGAAGCCCGAGACCACCACCTTGGGAACGAGCGCGATGAATCGTCCCAGACGGAGTGCCGCGAAGGCGATGAGCAGGGCGCCGGTGAGGATGAGGACCAGATTGACGAAGTGGTCCGGATCGAGGCCCGTCACCGAGTCGGCCAGGCGGCCGTGCGCGACGCCTACCACGGCGGCCGTCACCGCGGTCATGGGAGCCGTCGGTCCGGAACACTGCACGCGAGTGCCGCCCAGCCAGGCCGTCAGTGTGGCGATGATGCCGGCCGACAACATGCCGGCGAAGGCACCGCGCCCGGAGAGGATGCCGAAGGCCGCGCCCAGACTGATCGCGACGAAGCTTACGGTGAGGCCTGCCGTCAGGTTGCGGATGAAATCCGCAGCCGGGCGATTGGAGGGCATCGCCACGGTTCTCGACTTTCCGGAATCGAAGGTTCTTCGAAGACACCTACAAACCGCGGAAAATCGCGACCGGCGCGCGGAAGAGGAAGGGGAACGGCGCCCCCCTCAACCCACCGCCGTCTCGACCGGCGGCCCTGCGTCGACGTTCGCAGCCGCCCTCGCGGGTCCCCGCGCTCCTTCGCCTTCGGCGAGCGGCAGGCGGATGGTGAAGGTGGTGCCCTTCCCCGGCTCGCTGCGCACCGCAATGGTGCCCCGCGCGGCGCGTACGATGCCGTGGACGGTGGCGAGCCCCAGGCCCGACCCCTGACCGGCTTCCTTGGTGGTGTAGTAGGGCTGGAAGATCCTGGGAATCTCGTCCTCGGGAATCCCGACGCCCGTGTCGGAGATCTCGAGCACGGCCACGCCCACAGGAGGCGAGGCGAGCGCGTCGGCGCTGCCGCCGGCCTCCTCGCCGGGTCCGCCGGCCGGGCCTCCCTCCACCCACGTGCTGACCCGAAGGACGCCGCCATCGGGCATCGCGTCGCGCGCGTTCACTGCCAGGTTCACGATCACCTGTGAGGCCTGCGCGCGGTCCATGCGCACACAGGCATCGCCGGCGCCGAGTGCGGACTCCACGCGGGTCGAGGCTCCGATGAGGCGCCCGACCAGATCCAGGCCCTCGCGAACGGCGTCGTCCAGCACCAATCGCTCCGGCCTGGGGTCGTCCCGCCGCCCGAACGTGAGGAGCTGCCGGGTGATGAGCGCACCCTGCTCCACGGCGCTCTCGATGGCGTCGAGGTCCTCCTCGACGCCCTGTCCCGCCGCGGTGTCGCGGAGCAGCTCGACCTGTCCGCGCACGACGAGGAGCAGGTTATTGAAGTCGTGCGCGACGCCCGCGGCCAGCCGTCCCACGGCTTCGAGCCGCTGGGAGTGTGCGAGCATGGACTCCAGGTCGCGGATCTGGCTGATGTCGGCCAGGGCGCCGACGGCCAGGGAGCGTGGGCCCGCCGGCCCCGGCAGCACCCGTCCCCGCGTGCGCACCCAGGCCCAGGAGGCGTCGGTGCGGCGCACGCGGAACTCGAGTTCGAAGCCTCCGTCGCGCAGGCCCGCCGAAACCGTGCGAAGGAAGCGTTCGCGGTCGTCGGGGTGGATCACCTCGAGCACGCCGTCCGCCGTGGGTTCGGGGGGCGTGGCGAGGTCGAGCCCGTCCAGGCCGACCAGGTCTACGCGTCCCGAGGCGAGATCGAGCGTCCACGGACTCACGCGGCCGGCCCGAAGTGCGGCAGCGAGGCGTTCGTCCGAGAGCTGCCGCTGCTCGACGGCCTCGGAGAGCAGTTCGTTGGCGCTCGAGAGCTGGGCGGTCCGCTCCCGCACCGCGCGGGCGAGTCGGTAGTGCCGGTCGACGACGAGGTAGGCGATGAGCGTGATGAGCAGGGCGAGCAGGCTCGCTCCCGCCAGAAAGAGGCGCGTGTCGGCCAGCGTGGCGCCACGCCAGCCGCCGAGCGGCAGCCCTTCGAGCCGCCACCGTCCCTCGGGGAGCATCACGTCGACACCGGCAGGCGCCGCGTCGGCCGGGAGCCCGTGGCCGAAGAACACCTCGCCCCGGGCATCGGTCAGGCACAGCTCGAGGCGGCCCAGCTTGCGCGTGAGCACGCCGGCCTCGGTGAGCAGAGGCGCGACGTCGAGGACGACGGCCACGACCGGCGCACTGCGGTCGCCGGGCGCGCCGACCGAGCGGCGTAGGATGATCCCGAGGCCGCCCTGGATGAGATCGACGGGCCCAGAGACCGTGACGCTGTCGCGCTCCCAGGCGCGCAGGAGATCCTCGCGGATCCTCGGGCGGGGGTCGGCCAACAGGTCGTAACCGACCACGCCCTGGTTGCCCGAATCGGGGTAAGTGTGGCGGATCACGCCCCCCTCGATGACCTGGACGGCGCGAATGCCCGAGGCGCCGCGCGTCAGTTGGGCGGCGAAGGCGGGAAACTCCGTAGGGAGATCCTGCGACCCGACCGCCATCCAGGCCCTGAGCCCCTCGAGCAGTGCGGCGCGCTGGGCGAGCGCCGACGACAGGGCACGAGCGTACCCCGTGAGCTCGCTGGTGACGGAGCGCCGCAGCCGGTCCTGGAGCCAGCGCGCATGCACGGACTGGCCCCACGCGATGAGGCCCGCCTGCGCGAGCAGGAGCGCCCCGGCGACCACGAGCGCACGGCGCCTGCTACCAAACCGGCGCCGGCGTTCGCGCGGCGTCAGGCGGCGCAAGCGCGGAGTCTCGACTGGTTCGGGCATACTCGGGGCGGGCCTCCTTGCGCCACGACGCTCCCCCGGCGGACGGTCCTGGTGACCTCCCAAGCATCGGCGGGGGGGTGGAGGTTCTCAACCGGGGCGCGTGGGGTGCGGCTCCCCGCGGATGAGCCGTCACGTCCGCACCTGCTCGTTCGTCCGTGTCAGCGCGGGCGCCCGGGTCGAGCGCCCCTTCTTCTGGAACAGAGTACGAAGCAGCGCAGGGAGGGTGACGTGAAAGGATGGTTTCTGGAGCGCGCGGTGCGGATGCAGGAGGCCCGGCTCGGGGTGCGGTTGGACTACCTGCGCGCCCTGAGCCGGGCGGCACCGGGTGCCTTCTGGCGAATGGCATTGATGCTGCCGCTGGCGGGCTACCGGCGTCGGGTCTCGTCCGAGGAGCTACATCTCGTAAGGCTCGGAGCGTCCCTGGCTCTGGACTGCGGCGCCTGCGTCGAGATTGCGCTGCGCATGGCGCGCGCCGAGGGCGTCCCGCCGGATGTGCTCGCGGCCGCGGCGGCGGGCCGGGCCGAGGCGTTGACGGACCTCCAGGTCGATGCGCTGGAGTTCGGTGCGATGGTCGCGCGGGGCGCCGCCGACGCCGACCTGGAGCCCGTGAGGGCACGGATCGTCCGGCGACTCGGTGAGAGTGGCGTCGTGGAGTACTCGCTGGCCGCGGCGACCGCTGCGTTCTATCCCACGCTGAAACGGGCGATGGGATTTGCGTCCGCGTGTGATCTCGGTACCGTCGAACGAGCCCTATCGGTGCCCGATCAGGGAGACTCATGACCGATCGATCGACCCGGGTGGCCGCCTTCGAGGCCTGTAGGGCCCGGCTGTTCGGCATCGCGTACCGCATGCTGGGGGAGCGCGATGCGGCCGAAGACGTGGTGCAGGAGACCTGGCTACGCTACGCGCGCAGCACCGATGTGCGGGATGCCGAGGCGTGGCTGGTGCGTGTGGCCACGCGGCTCGCGATCGACCAGCTGCGCGTCGCCCGGGCTCGCCGCGACGCCTACCCGGGACCGTGGCTGCCCGAGCCTCTGCCCACGGGCCCCGACCCGGCCCGCGACCTGGACCGGGCCGAGGCGCTGAGCCTGGCGCTGCTCGCGGCACTGGAGCGTCTGAGCCCCCTGGAGCGGGCGGTGTTTCTGCTGCGGGAAGCGTTCGGATACGGGTACGCGGACATCGCCGCCATCGTGGGGCGCCGGCAGGACCACTGCAGGCAGGTGGGCCGCCGGGCCCGGACCCGGGTGCGCGACGAGGCACGGAGCGTGCCGGCCGACCCGGAGGCGCACGCCCGATTGCTCGAGACGTTTCTCTCCGCCGCGGCGGAGGGCGATCTGGCGACGCTCGAGTCGCTGCTGGCCGAAGACGTGGAACTGGTGTCGGACGGCGGTGGCCGGGTCGCGGCCGCGCGTCGTCCCCTGCATGGCCGGGACGCGGTCACGCGCTTCCTGGTGGGGGTGGCGGCGAAGGCGGCGCCCGACACCACCGGGGAGGTAACCCTCGCCAACGGCGAGCCGGTGGCGGTCGTACGTGAGGACGGGGCACCGGTCGTGGCCGTCGCGATCGCGGTGGCCGACGGCCGGATCCGCCGCGTGTTCATGGTTCGGAATCCGGACAAATTGCGCGGATTCGCCTGAGCGGGCCGGCGCGCGGACCGGTGGCCGGGCACCGCCGGTCCGCGTCATCGGCCGCGCTCAGCCCCCGGTCGTCACCTCGCCCGCGGGCGTGGGGCGCCCGAGGTGGGTGTCGAGCCAGGCGGTCCAGCGTGCCCACAGGTCGAGGATCGTTTCGCGCGCCGCGGGGCCGTGGTCCTCATAGGGATAGAGGTACATCGCGGCCTCCTTGCCGAGCCCGTTCAGCGCGTGGAACAGCCGCGGCGAGTGGTCGGGGTCGGTGCCCACGTTCTGATCGTGCAGGCCGTGGTAGAGCAGGAGCGCCCCGGTGAGTTGGTCGGCGTAGAGGAAGGGCGACATGCCCAGGTACACGTCACGGGCCTCCCACAGCAGGCGCCGCTCGTTCTGGAAGCTCATGGGCGTGAACGTGCGGTTGTAGTTGCCGTCGCCCGCGATCCCCGCCTTGAAGAAAGGCGTGTGCACCATGGCATTCACCGTCGAGAACGCGCCGTAGGAGTGCCCACCGATGCCCAGGCGGCCCCGGTCGATGAGGCCGCGCGCGTCGAGCGAGTCGATGACCACCGCGAGGTTGTTGCGCAGGTCGTGCTCGTAGTGGTTGTTCTGCTTGCCCGCGGGGCCCACGATGGGCGCGTCGGGCTCGACCACGGCGTAGCCCAGCCGCACCAGATACTGCATCGAGCGCGTGCCGAAGCGCGGGAAGGCGTTGCGGTTGTACGTGCGGCCGCGCTCGTCGTAGTTGTCCTGGTCTTCGTACTCGCGTGGGTAGAACCAGAACATGGCGGGCAGGCGGGTGCCGGGCCGGTAGTCGGGCGGCAGCGTGACGTTGACCAGAAAGCGGAACCCGTCGGGCCGCTCGACCACGAAGCGCTCGCGGGGCGCGGCGGTGACGTCGGGCGTGGGGTCGAGGTTGTCGGTGAGCCGCACCTCGCTGCCGTTCTCGACCCGGTAGGACTGTGCCACCTCGGTGGGCGACTCGCGGGTGAGCACGAAGCTGCCCGCGTCGATGTCGAGCACGGCCGTGAGGCGCTCCCACACCCCGTCGTTGGACCCTTCGAAGACGCGGGTCTTCTCGCCCGTGCGGATGGCGACCCGGTCGAGGAAGGCGACCGGACCCTCCTCCATCGGGTCTTCGTGGTAGCGCACCCCGTAGAGGAACACGTGCTCGCCGTCGGCTGAAAGCTGCACGGCGGTCCCCGCGCCTCCTCCTCCACCGCCGCCGAAGAATCGCGGACCCGGCGGAGCGGGCAGCGAGCCGTCGGCGCTCACCAGGCTGCCCGGATGCGCGAGCAGGTCGTCGGCGTCGTAGTCGACGATGGGGTGTTCCTCGCCCGGGTCGGCGAGGAAGACGGCGGCCTCGCTCACGCGCCCGCCCTGCCGCCGCTGCAGAAACAGGACCGAGGCGTCTTCGCTGAAGCGGTGCGACTGGATGCGCCGCGGGCTCTCGTAGACCACCTCGAGGCTGGTGCTGTCGAAGGGCGGACGCCAGAGCATCACGCGATCGGGGCGCCCGCCGCGGCGGCCCTCGCCCCCTTCTTCGGCGTCGGCCTCGGGGCCCGTCGAGTCGGCTGCTTCGGGCGCGGGCGCACGCTGCAGGAAGGTGAGCCCCGCGCCGTCGGGCCGCCAGGCGAGTCCCCGGCGCTCCTCGGCGCCGTCGTCGTCCCCGTCGTCGTCGTCCCGGACGCCCACGTTCATGGGCGTCTCGTGCAGACGGGCGACGACGGCGCCTGTGGTGAGGTCCCACAGCTCCTCGACCCGCCCGAAGTTGCGCACGGGCACGATGGTGCTGAAGGGCTTCACCATGCGCGTCACGCGCGCCCAGTGGCCGTCGGGCGAGGGGTCGACACTCTGGATCATGGCGGGCTCGCCGACCGGCCGCGCCCGCCGCCGCTCCACGTCGACCACCGCGAGCTGGCCCGTGGCGTGCCACTCGAGCAGGGCCTCGTCGTAGGGCGTCGCCATGAGGCTGGCATAGGTGCGCAGCCGGTTCTCGCCCTCCAGGGTCTGCTTCACCTGCGGCCCCGCGGGCCGGGCCGGCGCCACGGGCCGGAACGCCCGGTGCTCGGGCACCAGCACGGTCACGATCGACGCCCCGTCGGCGGTCCACGCGAAGTCCGTCGCGAGCGTGGCCAGCACCGGCGAGCGGGTGACGCGGCGGGCCCGGCCCGAGGCCGGGTCGGCCACGTAGATGTAGGTCGCGTCGGGGAAG
>RFGQ01000182.1 GCA_003695865.1 Gemmatimonadota bacterium
AATCCGACCCGGCCCTCGAACACGGCCATCTGCTCACCCTCGCGGCTCGCCGTGCCGGCGACCAGCAGGCGCCGCTGCATCTCCGGCGCGGCGGCCAGCACCCCGGAGGCGGGCGTCCAGACGATCGAGCCCGGCTCGACCATCAGGCTCTCGCGGTGGAGGATCAAGCGTTCCTCGGCCTCGAGCAGCAGCCGCGCCGGTCCCCATCCCCCGCCCCGCACCCACCGCGCCGTCCACACCTGGTCGACCGGCGCCGTCGCGTACGACTCGTATTGGTCCCGCTGTTCGGGCCTGAGCTCGCTCCACACCAGGTCGAGCGTATCGCCCCGTACCAACGGGAAGGGCCGCACGAAGCGGCTCCCGCCCTCGGGGGCGCCGATCGTATCCGGCCGGTTCGAAAGCAGACGGAGCCGGGGGCCCGACGCGAGCCTCTCGGCCGCCTCCCATGTCGGCTCGGCGGGCAGGGCCTCGCCCGCGACGACGACCCACCCGCCGCTGGCCGTGACCGAAGGCCCACCCAGTGTCGGCGAACTGTCACGCCAGTCGGTCGGCGCAACCGCGTGCAGCTCCACCGGCTCCCAGGGGCCGTAGCGGCAGGCGGGCTCCGGCCCGGCGCGCTGCACGATGGGGGCAGCGAGGAGCGGCAGGGACGCCGCCACCCACAGCCGCCCGCGGAGGGAGGCGAAGAACACGTGCGACATGGCTATACTCCCGCGCAGGAGATCGGGCTCACGAGCGAAGCGGAGCCCGTCGGACCGCAATGCTAATTACCATCCGTTCATGGGACGGCGACCGGCGCTTCCCGGGTTGCTCGCTCGAAGCCATCGAGCGTATTGGCGAAGCGACGTCACCCAGTGTATGTTGCCTGCGCATATCCGGGAGCACGATGGGCGTGGCGTGCGGCGCCGCGCCGTCGCGGGTGTCCGCACCGTCCGCCGCACCCGCCGCTTCCCGCCACAAAGCGTCGGAGTCAGGCTGCCTCTTGGTGCCGTCCCCGAGGAGTCGCCCGGCGCGCATCCCCACGACGGCCATGCCTGCACTCCTCCCCATCCGCAGCACGCGTCCCACGTCCCTGCACCGCATCTGGCTCCCCGCGCTCGTGCTGTTGAGCGCGCCTGCGGCCGTACCCGCCCCCGAGTCCGGCGACGCGGCGCCCGCCGCCACTGGGGCGGCGGCCTCCACGTCCACCCGCTCCGCCCCCGAGTCGGTAGGCGCCTTCTTCGACTACCTGGACGGCCTCCGGCGCGCCCAGCTTCCCACGGCCAGTGTGAACGGCCTGGTGCTCGAGCGCGACGCCGGCACGCTCCGCCTCGACCAGGGCACACTCGCCCTGCTCCAGGTGGATGGTCGCACGGTGGGCGCCGCCTTCGAGGGCTCCGGCAGCTTTCGGATCGAAGCGCGCCTGCCGGCCGACCGCCGGCAGCTCGAGCGCCTGTACGGATCGCCCGCACCTCAACTGCCTCTGGAAGGCGCGCTGCTGCTGTTCACCGACGCCACTGCCGCCGACCTGGACGGCCTGGCCTTCGAGCCGCAGGCCGCGGGCGGCCGGCTCGCCGACGTCCTCGCACAGGGCCTCGCCTTCGTCGCGCACGACGAGGGGCCGTCCTACGACGGCGCGGTCGCTTCGGCGCTCGTCAACGGCGACGAGGGCAGCCTCTTCCACGCCCACCTGCGCGTGAAGGGCGAGAAGCCCCACTTCTTCCGCATCGATGCGCACGCGGTCGAAGAGGTGACCTTCGGGCGCGAGGCCGACGGCAAGGGCGACTACTACGACGTGGTCCTCAGCGCCAACGCCCTCGACCAGCCCGCAGAGCCCGACCCGAGCGAGCGCGAATGGACGCCCGTCTCGGTCATGAACATGGCCATCGACGGCGAGTTCGACGGTCGCGGAAGCCTGCGCGCGACCGCCACCGCCCACATGACCACGAACGTGCCGGGCGGTTGGTGGGTGCCCTTCGGGCTGTACGAGAAGCTCGAGCTCGACTCGCTCGTGTGGGCCGACGGCACGCC
>RFGQ01000021.1 GCA_003695865.1 Gemmatimonadota bacterium
CGCACGCCCGCAGGGTCGAGGCCCTCCGGGCCGAGGGCGTGGTGTTCGAGGCGCTCGAGCATCCCGGCGGACACAGGCTCTCGCGACGGCTGCTCGTGGACATCGCCGGGCGGATCGCGGGGCCGGCAGGTGTGCCGGAGCCCCCGGGGGCATAGCGGCGGGACGCCCCCGCCCTCGGGGCGTCGGCCGGAGTGGCCGGGTCGGCGCCGGGGGGCGAGCGGGGGCCGTGGCCGGTGCGACCGGCCCGCGCGCCCGCTCAGAACTCGCCGACGAACGTGATCTCGGGCACCAGCTCGTAGCCCAGTTCCCGCCGAACCGTGTCGCGCGCCAGGTCGACCAGGGTGCGCACGTCGCGGGCGGTGGCCCCGCCCGTGTTGACGATGATGTTGGCGTGTTTGTGAAAGATCTGGGCCCCCCCGTACACGCGGCCCTTGAGTCCGCACTCATCGATCAGGCGGCCCGCGCCGATGCCCTCGATCTTCTGGAAGATCGAGCCCGCGCACGGGTAGAGCCACAGGTCGGGATGACGCTCGTCGCGCCAGGCGAGGTTCTCGCGGATGACCGTGCGCAGCTCCTCGACGGGCGTGGGCGTCAGCCGGAACGTGGCCGACAACACGATGTCGGCCCGTTCGTGCAGGATCGAATCGTCGTAGCCGAAACGGAAGTACTCGCAGGGCACCTCACGGCGCTCGCCCTCCTCGCTGAGGATTTCGGCCGACTCCAGCACCTCTTCGATGAACACCGTGCGCTCCCGGGCGGGGGCGGGCGAGAGGAAGTGCAGGTTCTGCCACAGGGCGCCACCCACGGTGGACGGGATGCCGACGAAGTGGTGCAGTCCTCCCAGGCCGCGGGCCACGGTCGCTTCGATCAGATCGGGGTACACCTCGACGCCCCCGCCCGCGCGCACGCGCCCGTCCCCCAGAAAGTCGATACCGCCGATCTCGCAGCGGACGACGAGGCCGCGGTACCCCCGGTCGCCCACCAGGATGTTCGCGCCGCGCCCGAGCAGGAAGGTGGCGAGTTCCAGATCGCGGGCGGCCTCGATCGTCTCGACGAGTTCGTCGGGGGTGCGCGCGCGCACGAACGCGTCGGCCGGACCGCCGATGCGGAAGGTGGTGAACGGCGCGAGCGGTACGTCGCGCTCGACGCGGCCCGGTCCCAGGCGGCGCTCGAGGTGATCGATCGAAGGCTTCGGCATCGCGGTCCACGAACTGGGGCGCTGCGGCCGCGCGTGGCGCGGCGCGGATGTGAGCGGCACAACAATAGGCGCCCCCGCTCGATGCAGGAAGCGGGCCACGGGCGGACCCTGTGGTGCGCCGGCCTCCCGCAGCCTAGTCTGTGTCGCGCGGACCGAGACGGGCCGTGGTCCGCGCCGGTGAGGGCGGAGCGGAGCGGACCGGGCCACAGAGCAGAAGAAGAGGAGGCGAGCCAGGATGGGTGACGAAGCCGTGCGTAGGGGCTGGGGCGAGACTTCAGGAAGCGCGGAGCGTGATCGGCGGGCGGCTACGGTGACCCGTCTGCGCAGCGAGCCGCAGGGGACGTCGGAACGACGCGGTGGACTTCGCTCGCGGGGAAGGCGGGCCGGTCTGCGGGCATTCGTCGTGCTCCTCGTGCTGGCGGCGGGCCACCCGGTCCACGGGGCGGCCCAGAGCGGAGAGGCCGCTCACGTGGCGCCTCCGCCGGTGCACTACGAGATCCGCTTCCCGAACATCGATCACCACGAGGCGCGGGTCTCGATCGAATACCGCTACGTGACTCCGGGCCCGTTCGAGGTGCGCATGAGCCGCTCCTCACCCGGACGCTACGCCCTGCACGAGTTCGCCAAGAACGTCTATGACGTGCGGGCGCTCGACGAGCGTGGGCGCCCGCTGCGGGTCACGCAGCCCGACCCATACGGGTGGGTGGTGCACGACCACGCGGGGTTCGTGCGCTTCGAATACACCCTGTTCGGCGACCGCGCCGACGGCACCTACGCCGCCTTCGACCGCAGTCACGCGCACATGAACATGCCGGCCACCTTCGCCTGGGCACGCGGCCTCGAGGCCAGGCCGATCCTGCTGCGCGTGGTCCCGCCCGAGGGCGCCGACTGGACCGTGGCCACCCAGCTCGCCCCCACCGGCGACTCGCTCCTGTTCGCCGCGCCCGATCTGGAGTACTTCCTCGACTCGCCCACCATCGCGGGCGCGCTCGACTGGCACACCTGGACGGTCGGCGAGGGAAGCGCCGCGCAGACGATGAGGGTCGCGCTGCTCCACGACGGAGACGCCGACGACGCGCGCCGCTACGTCGAGGGCGTGAAGGCGATCGTGGCGCAGGCCGACGACCTCTTCGGCGGGTACCCGCGCTTCGACTTCGGCACCTACACGTTCCTGGCCAGCTACCTGCCCTGGATCGCGGGCGACGGGATGGAGCACCGCAACTCGACGATGCTCACGAGTTCGCTGTCGATCGAGCGGAACGTGCTGCGCCTGTGGGGCACGGTCGCACACGAGTTCATCCACGCGTGGAACATCGAGCGCCTGCGGCCGGCCGACCTGCAGCCCTTCGACTTCGAACGCGCGAACATGTCGGAGGCGTTGTGGTTCGGCGAGGGGTTCACGAGCTACCTCGACGACGTGCTGCTGGCCCGGGCGGGACTGCTCGACCTCGAGGACTTCGCGGCGCGCTTGGGGGGTGCGGTCTCGTCCGTGACCAACGCGCCCGGCCGCAGGCACTTCGACGTGCTTGCCATGAGCCGGCAGGCGCCGTTCGTGGACGCCGCGGTCTCGATCGACCCGCAGAATCGGGCGAACACGTTCATCTCGTACTACACGTGGGGCAACGTGATCGGCGCCGCGCTCGACCTGGAGCTGCGCGCACGCGGGCACAGCCTCGACGAGGTGATGCGTGCGATGTGGGAGCGCTACGGGGCGCCCGAGATCCCCTACACGGTTCCCGACCTGGAGCGCGTGGTCGGCGAAGTGGCGGGCGACGAGGACTTCGCGCGGGGGTTCTTCGACCGCTACGTGCGGGGAGCGGAGGTGGCCGACTTCGCGCCGCTGCTCGCGCCCGCCGGGCTGCTGATCGAGCGCGCGCGCCCCGACGCCCCGTGGTGGGGCGCCCAGGGGTGGTCGGATGCTCCGGGTGGGGGCGCGCGGCTGGACGGCGTCGTCGAAGGCGGCCCGCTCTACCGGGCGGACCTCGACCGGCTGGACGTCGTGACCGCGGTGGACGGGCGTGCGGTCGACGACGCCCGCGCCCTGCGCGCCGCGTTGGAGGCCCGCGCGCCCGGCGAGGCGGTCACGCTGAGTGTGCGCTCGCGTGGACGTACCTTCGAGGCGCGCGTGGTCGCTGCGGC
>RFGQ01000183.1 GCA_003695865.1 Gemmatimonadota bacterium
ACGACCGCGCCTGGTGCCCCGCGCTACTCATAGGTGAGGTGAGCCTCCCAGGTGTCCTTCGTGACCCCCGGCGGCAGGGTCGGCACGAGCGGGTCCGAGCGGCGCGCGATGCGCACCAGATCCGGGTCGGCGCCGGTGCGCTCGAGCATGGCAGCCACACGGGCGAGCGCCGTCCGACGCGACAGCACGGCCAGCGCGGTGAGCAGCATCAACTCGAGATCGAGCCCAAGCGAGCGGACCGCGATGTAATGGAGCCCGAGCCGGCTCTTCCAGGGACGGATGAGCAGATTGTAGTCGCGATCGGGGTCCCGGCTCCCGGCCAGGATCGCACCTTCATCGGCGAATACGATCGACGCGAAGTCGGTAATGCCCGGTCGTACGGTCAACAGGCCCTGCTCGACCTCGGAGTACAGGGCGACCTCGCTGGCGACGTTCGGTCGGGGCCCCACGAAGCTCATGTGGCCCGCCAGAATGTTGAAGAGCTGCGGAACCTCGTCGAGCTTGAAGCGGCGGATGAGACGGCCCAGGGCGGTGATGCGGCGGTCCGTGTCGGAGGTCGACATCACGCCCGACCGATCGGCTCCCACCACCATCGAGCGGAACTTGACCATCCCGAACGGCCGTCCGCCGCGCCCCACCCGTCGGCCCACGTAGAAGGGCGAGTGCCGATCCTGGAGCCAGATCGCCACGCAGAGCACGAGGATCAGTGGCAGCAGCACCACGAGCAGCACGAGCGCCAGCCCGAGGTCGAAGACCCGCTTGAGCGCGTCACGCATCGGTCTCGCCGGCCTAGAGAGCCCCGACCGCCGCACGCACGGCCTCTGCGACATCGGCCCCGGTCGGGTAGTAGGCCGCCTCGAGCGGGCCCGAGGTGGGAGCCGGTGCGTCCTGGAGCGTGACCCGGCGCGGGGCCGCCAGAAGCACGCCGGGTTCCAGGCGCTCGGCCACCGACGCGATCACTTCTCCGGCAAGACCACACGTGGTCCAGCCACCGTCGACGACCACGAGGCGCCGTGTGCGCCGCACGCTGGTCACCACCGGACCCACGTCGAGCGGGTTGATCTGCCTGAGATCGACGACCTCGGCGGAAACGCCTTCCTGCGCGAGGAGGTCGGCGGCCTCAAGGGCCAGTCGCGTGCTGTACCCGGCGGCGACCACGGTGGCGTCGTCTCCCTCCCGGAGCGTGCGCGGGCCGTCGAAGATCGCGTCCTCGTCGGGTTCGTCGGAGATCTCGTCCTCGAGCGCGTAGAGCCAGCGGTCGTCCACGTAGAGCACCGGGTCGTCGCACAGCGTGGCCGAAACGAGAAGGTCGCGCGCGTCGGCCACCGTGGCGGGCATGACGACGCGCAGCCCGGGCACGTGCGCGAACCACGCGTGCAGCGCCTGCGAGTGCTGCGCGCCCTGTTCCCCCCCACGGTTGATGATTCCGCGAACCACGACCGGCGCGCGCGAGCGGCCCGCGAACATCGAAGACCACTTGGCCGCCTGGGTCACGATCTGGTCGACGGCGAGGATCATGAAGTCCATGCGGGGGTGCACCACGATCGGGCGCTTGCCCGCGATCGCCGCCCCCACCGCGGCACCGGTACACGCCTGTTCGGAAACCGGCGAGTCGAGCACGCGCTCCCGCCCGAACTCGACTTCGAGCTCGGTCATGGAGTCGCCCACGTACCAGGGGCTCCACAGTCCCTGCCCCATCACGAACACCTCGGGGTAGCGCGACAACAGATGCTGGAACCCGGCGCGGATCGCGCGTCCGTAGGTGATCCGCATCAGGCTCGAGCCTCCGCTCTGCGCCCCGCCGTGTAGAGGTACGCCGTGGTGGCGCTTGCGTCCGGAAAGGGCGCCTGTCGCGCCTGGGCGAGCGCCCGGTTCACCTCGTCTTCGACGGCCCGGTCGAGTGCGGCCAGGGCTGCGTCGTCCACCGCTCCCGCCCGGCGAAGTCCCTCGGCCAGTCGCGCGATCGGGTCGCGCCGCCGCCACATCGGCAGGTCGTCGGAGCGCCGCACGCCCACGTCCAGATCGTCGCGGGGCCCCACGTGCCCACGCCAGCGGTAGGTCACCATCTCGAGGAAGCCGGGGCCTTCGCCCCCTCGGGCTCGCTCGAC
>RFGQ01000184.1 GCA_003695865.1 Gemmatimonadota bacterium
GATCCAGGCCGTGCCGAGCAAGCTCCTGGCGCAGATCGAGGCGCCGGCGCAGCACTTGGTGGGCGTGCTTCAGGCGCGCAAAGAGGACTTGGAGAAGAAAGAGGCCGCGTGACTCGGGTCAGAACCGCGGTTTCGATGTGGGTGACAACCTGACCAGGCTGTGCGCGCAGTCGCTAGGTTGCGCAGCCGAAGGAGAGAGACAATGGCAGACCTCGAGAAGATCGCCGAGCAGCTCAGCGAGCTCACCATCATGGAGGCCGCAGAGCTGGTCAAGATGCTTGAGGACAAGTGGGGTGTGAAGGCGGCTGCCGGAGGCGGCATGGTGATGGCCATGCCCGCTGCGGCAGGCGGCGCCGAGGCGGCCGAGGAGAAGACCGAGTTCGACGTGATCTTGAGCGCCGTGGGCGACAAGAAGATCCAGGTCATCAAGGTGGTGCGCGAGCTCACCGGCCTGGGCCTGAAGGAGGCCAAGGACCTGGTCGACGGCGCTCCGAGCACGGTCAAGGAGGCGGTCTCGAAGGAGGAGGCCGAGCAGATGAAGGCCAAGCTCGAGGAGCAGGGCGCCACCGTCGCGCTCAAGTAGCATGCGGTACCCCTCCCGGCCGGCCCGCAACGGGTCGGCCGGGAGGAGGGCCGGACGGCTGTTCCCGCGCGGGCGGGAGGCGGCCGGACCGGACCCGGTCAGGTCCCCGCCGGCGCAGCGGCGCCGGTCGGGGATTTCGGCGCTGTATCTGCTGTGGAACATGAGGCCCCGTGGGCCCTCGCCGAGGGGCGAGGCCCGGGGGCGATAAGGGGGTCACCCGTTGGATACTCGTAACGCTGCGCGACCCATCCTGAGCTTCGCCAAGCTCAAGAGCGTCATGCCGATGCCCAACCTGCTGGACGTCCAGCTCCGCTCGTTCGAGAAGCTGGTCGAGCAGGGCGTGGACCCTGAGGAGCAGTGGGACTTCGGGATCGATCGCGTCTTCGGCGAGATCTTCCCCATCTCGGACGTGAACGAGAACTTCACGCTCGAGTACGTCTCGGCTTCGCTGGGCGAACCGAAGTACTCCGTGGAGGAGTGCATCGAGCGCGACATGACGTACGCGGCGCCCCTCAAGGCCAAGCTCCGCCTGATCGTGTGGGAGGAGGCCGAAGAGGGCGAGGAGCGCCGGCCGCGCGACATCATCGAGAAGGAAGTCTACCTCGGTGATCTGCCGCTGCTCACCGAGCTGGGCACGTTCATCATCAACGGTGCCGAGCGCGTCGTCGTGAGCCAGCTGCACCGCTCGCCGGGCGTGGTGTTCGAGGAGAGCATCCACCCCAACGGGTCCAAGCTGCACAGCGCGCGGATCATCCCGTTCCGCGGGTCGTGGGTCGAGTTCACCATCGACATCAACGACATCTGCTACGTCCACATCGACAAGAAGAAGAAGTTCCCGGCGACGGCGCTGCTGCGGGCTTTCGGCTTCGGCACCGATGCCGAGCTCTATCAGCTCTTCTTCACCACGGCCGAGGTGGCCGTGGGCGCCGGCAAGAAGGGCGAGTCGCCGATCCTGGGCCGCGTGCTCGCCGAGGAGATCGTCGATCCGGAGACCGGCGAGGTTCTGGTCGAGGCTTCGACCGAGATCGACGAGGACGTGGCCGGCGTGCTCGAGCGCGCGGGCGTCAAGAAGGTGAAGGTGTACGTGCGCGGCGAGGAGGGCGGCCGCATCGAGAGCCCCATCGTGAAGAACACGATCAAGGCGGACCCCACCGAGAGCGAAGAGGAAGCGCTCTACGCGATCTACTCGCTGCTGCGGCCCGGCGAGGCGCCCAACGTCGAGACGGCGCGCCAGGCGCTCGAGCGCGTGTTCTTCAACCCGAAGCGCTACGATCTGGGCCGCGTGGGCCGCTACAAGATCAACCAGCGCCTCGGGCTCGACGTGCCGCGCAACGTCACGGTCCTCACCCGTGACGACTTCGTCGCGATCCTGCGCTACCTCATCGATCTGAGCGAGGGGCGCGGGTTCACCGACGATATCGACCACCTCGGCAACCGCCGCGTGCGCACCGTGGGCGAGTTGATCGCCAACCAGTTCTCCGTGGGCCTCTCGCGCATGGCGCGCCTGGTCAAGGAGCGCATGTCGATCAACACCGACCCCGATAAGATCAACATCGACGACCTGGTCAACGCCCGCACGGTGTCGGCGGTGATCCAGGCCTTCTTCGGGTCGTCGCAGCTCTCGCAGTTCATGGACCAGACCAACCCGCTGGCCGAGATGACGCACAAGCGCCGTCTCTCGGCGCTGGGTCCGGGCGGACTCACGCGGGAGCGCGCCGGCTTCGAAGTGCGCGACGTGCACTACTCGCACTACGGGCGCATGTGCCCGATCGAGACGCCCGAAGGTCCCAACATCGGGCTGATCACGTCGCTCACGACGTATTCGCGCATCAACGATCTGGGGTTCGTCGAGACGCCCTACCGCAAGGTGACCAAGGGGCGGGTGACGAACGAGATCGTATGGCTTTCGGCCAACGAAGAGGAAGAGGCGCGCATCGCTCAGGCGAACGCTCCGATCGACGAGAAGGGGAATTTCGTCAACGAGTTCGTCCTCTGCCGTGAGCGCGGCGACTTCCCGCTGCTGCGGCCCGAAGACATCGACTACATGGACGTGGCGCCCGATCAGATGGTCTCGGTCGCGGCGGCCCTCATCCCGTTCCTCGAGCACGACGACGCCAACCGGGCGCTCATGGGCTCGAACATGCAGCGCCAGGCGGTGCCGCTGCTGCACACCGACGCACCCCTGGTGGGGACGGGCCTCGAGTCGAAGGTGGCCCGCGACACCGGGGCCGTGATCACGGCCCGCCGGGGCGGTGAGGTCGTGCACGTGTCGGCCGACGAGATCGTGGTCGATACGGGCGCGGTGCAGCCGGGCAGGGGCGAGACGCCGCTGGCCAAGCTGGCGCAGTACGACCGTTACCGGCTCAAGAAGTACTGGCGCACGAACCAGGATACCGCGATCAACCAGCGACCGCTGGTGAAGCGCGGCCAGAAGGTCGAGCCGGGCGACATCATCGCCGACGGTCCCTCGACCGATCAGGGAGAGCTGGCGCTGGGCCGCAACGTGCTCGTCGCCTTCATGCCCTGGTACGGCTACAACTACGAGGACGCGATCGTCATCAGCGAGAAGCTGGTGAAGGACGACATCTTCACGTCGATCCACATCCAGGAACTCGAGCTCCACGTCCGCGACACGAAGCGCGGCATGGAGGAGATCACCCGCGAAATCCCGAACGTAGCAGAGGAGAGCCTCGTCGATCTCGACGAACGCGGCATCGTCCGCATCGGGGCGCGGGTGAAGGCGGGCGACATCCTCGTGGGCAAGATCACGCCCAAGGGCGAGACCGAGCTCTCGCCTGAAGAGAAGCTGCTCACCGCCATCTTCGGTGAGAAGGCCAAGGACGTGAAGGATTCGTCGCTGCGGGTGCCCCCGGGCATGAGCGGCACGGTCATCGACGTCAAGATCTTCTCGCGACGTGTGGACGATCCGCTGCTCGAGAAGGAGCACGGCGCGCGCATCGGCGAGTTCCGTCAGCTCGAGCGCGAGGAGTCACAGCGCATCGTCGAAGCGCGCGACGAGGAGCTGCGCGAGCTGCTGCACCTGAACACCATCGCCCTGTGCCTCAAGCGCGGCACGGTCGAGCCGTTGCTCGAGGAGGGCACGAAGCTCACGAACGAGGTGCTGGCCGAGCTCGACTTCTCGAAGGTCGATCTGAGCACGCTCAAGGTCCAGAACAAGGACGTGAGCGAGAGGATCCGTCGCGTCGTCGACGAGGCCGAGCGCCGCCTCACGCGCCTCAAGGAGCGCACCGAGGAGCAGATCGACAAGGTCTTCCAGCCCGACGAACTGCCGCCGGGCGTGGTGCAGCTCGCGAAGGTCTACATCGCGCAGAAGCGCAAGATCTCGGTGGGCGACAAGATGGCCGGCAGGCACGGGAACAAGGGCATCATCGCGCGCATCGCGCCCGAGGAGGACATGCCCTTCCTGCCCGATGGGACGCCGG
The DNA here is from genome assembly GCA_003695865.1 of Gemmatimonadota bacterium. GTDB lineage: Bacteria > Gemmatimonadota > Gemmatimonadetes > Longimicrobiales > Gaopeijiaceae > J028. The sequence goes on from RFGQ01000184.1 coordinate 4,027, forward strand.
TCGACATCGTGCTGAACCCGCTCGGTGTGCCCTCGCGCATGAACGTGGGGCAGATCCTCGAGACCCACCTCGGGTGGGCGGCCCGCACGCTCGGTTTCGAGGCGAAGACGCCGGTGTTCCAGGGAGCGACCGAGGACGAGATCGGGCTGCTGCTCAAGGTGGCCGGCGTGCGGTGGGCGGCAGAGGCGCTCGATGTCGAGGCGCCGCTGCCCGACCTGTCGACCGACGTGCTGGCAGAGCTGGTGTCGCTGGCGCGGGATCTGCCCGAGGAGAAGCCGCATACCGGGAGCAACGGGAACGGCACGGGCGGGGCGGTCGAGGGCATCGGCCGCAGCATCGACGCCTATCTGGGGCTCAAGCTCAGCAAGAAGCAGGAGGCCGTGTTCCGCGCGCTGGCCGACTTCCTGGTCGCCGCGGGCAAGGAGCTGGCCGAGCGCCGGGAGGGCACGTTCACCGAGCTGTTCCCCGCGATCGCGCGCCTGAACCGTAAGCAGAACCTGGACGAGGGCCTCGACGCGGCCATCGTCGAGTTCATGGGGCAGGCGCGCATCCGGCCCGACGGGAAGATCTGGCTGCGCGACGGCCGCAGCGGCCGCGAGTTCGACTTCCCGATCACGGTGGGCGCGATCTACATGCTGAAGCTGTCGCACCTGGTCGACGACAAGATCCACGCGCGCAGCATCGGGCCCTACAGCCTGGTCACCCAGCAGCCGCTGGCCGGTAAGGCCCAGTTCGGCGGCCAGCGCTTCGGAGAGATGGAGGTGTGGGCGCTCGAGGCCTACGGCGCGGCGCACACGCTGCAGGAGATCCTCACCGTCAAGTCCGACGACGTACAGGGCCGCTCGAAGGTCTACGAGGCCATCGTGAAGGGCGAGAACCTGCCCCAGCCGGGGATTCCGGAGTCGTTCAACGTGCTTGTGAAGGAACTGCAGGCGCTGGGGCTCAGCGTGACGCTGGGAGAGGAAGAGTAGGCGTCGGACACGACGACGAGCAGGACGTATACAGCGGGGGCGGGTCGGCCGGAGCCGACGGCGCACCGGCCGACCCGCGACGAGACCCCCCCAACGCACCGGGGTGCTAGAGGATGATCGATTTTCCCAGATCCAGAGAACAGCGCTCGGCCGACTTCGACTTCATCCAGATCAAGATCGCGTCGGCGGAAGAGATCCGCTCGTGGTCCTACGGTGAGGTGACGAAGCCCGAGACCATCAACTACCGCTCGTTCAAGCCCGAGCGGGATGGACTGTTCTGCGAGCGGATCTTCGGGCCGGTGAAGGACTGGGAGTGCCACTGCGGCAAGTTCAAGCGCATTCGCTTCCGCGGTCACGTGTGCGACCGCTGCGGGGTGGAGGTCACGCTCTCGAAGGTCCGGCGCGAGCGCATGGGCCACATCGAGCTGGCCGTGCCGGTGGTGCACATCTGGTTCTTCAAGACGCTTCCGAGCCAGCTCGGCTACCTGCTCGGGATGACGCTGCGCGACCTCGAGAAGGTGATATACTACGCCTCGTACGTGGTCACCAACCCGGGCAAGCAGGACGTCGAGTTCCAGGACCTGCTCGACGAGGACGAGTACTACGACCTGCGCGTGAAGGCGCGCGAGGAGGGCGACGAGCAGTTCCGGGCCGAGATCGGCGCCGAGGCGGTGCGCACGCTCCTCAAGATGCTCGACAGCCCTGAGAAGAAGGTAGCCGACCGCAACGCGGACGGCCGGGGTCTCGATCGCCTCGCCGCGTGGCTGCGGCGCGAGATCCAGACCGAGACGTCGCAGCACCGGAAGAAGAAGAAGCTCAAGCGGCTCAAGGTGGTCGACGCGCTGCGCAACTCGGGCGCCACGCCCGAGGAGCGCAACCGCCCCGAGTGGATGGTGATGGACGCCATCCCGGTGCTTCCGCCCGACCTGCGGCCGCTGGTGCCGCTCGACGGCGGTCGCTTCGCCACGTCGGACCTGAACGACCTGTACCGGCGGGTGATCAACCGCAACAACCGCCTCAAGAAGCTCATCGACATGCGCGCGCCGGAGGTGATCCTGCGCAACGAGAAGCGCATGCTCCAGGAGGCGGTCGACGCGCTGTTCGACAACGGCCGCCGCTCGAAGGCGATCCGGGGGCGGGGGAAGCGGCCGCTCAAGTCGCTTTCCGACATGCTCAAGGGCAAGCAGGGCCGCTTCCGGCAGAACCTGCTCGGCAAGCGGGTCGACTACTCCGGGCGGTCGGTCATCGTGGTCGGCCCCGAGCTCAAGCTGCACCAGTGCGGTCTGCCCAAGGCGATGGCGGTGGAGCTGTTCAAGCCGTTCATCATCCACGAGCTCGAGAAGCGGGGCGAGGCCGAGACGGTGAAGCGGGCCAAGAAGATCGTCGAGCGCGACGATCCGAAGGTCTATGAGGTGCTCGAAGACATCATCAAGGACCATCCGGTCCTGCTGAACAGGGCGCCGACGCTTCACCGACTGGGCATCCAGGCGTTCGAGCCGGTGCTGGTCGAAGGGAAGGCGATCCGCATCCATCCGCTGGTGTGCGCCGCCTTCAACGCCGACTTCGACGGCGACCAGATGGCCGTGCACGTGCCCCTCTCGTTCGAGGCCCAGCTCGAGGCGCGGGTGCTGATGTTGTCGAGCAACAACATCCTTCTGCCCTCGAACGGGCGGCCGGTGGCGGCGCCGTCGCAGGACATGGTCATCGGCGCCTACTACCTGACCAAGCCGGCGCTCGAGATCGCCGACCTCGAGGCGCGCGTGAACTCGCCCAAGACGCCGCGCAGCCAGCGCCAGGCGGCCGACGAAAGGCTCGACGAGATCTATGCCGACGCCCCGCGCTTCAGCACCTACGGAGAGGTCGAGCGGGCACTGGAAACCGGCCTGCTCGGCTTCAACGGCGCCTGCTGGTTCTGGAGCCCGCCGAGGGAGAGTGCGGACGGGCCTCAGGCGGGCCGTTGGCACCGTACGACGGCCGGCCGCGTGCTGTTCAACTCCATCATCCCCGAGGAGCTGGGCTTCTTCAACCAGACGTTCGGCAAGCGGGAGCTCGGAGACCTGATCTTCGAGTGCTTCGAGACGGCCGGGCTCAAGCGGACGACCGAGTTCCTCGATCACCTCAAGGACTTCGGCTTCCGCTACGCGACCCTGGGTGGGATCAGCGTCGGCATCGTCGACCTCGAGGTGCCGGCCGAGAAGGCCGAGATCCTGAAGGACGCCGACGAGCAGGTCGCGCGCTTCCAGAAGGCCTACTCGGCGGGCTACATCTCGAACGGCGAGCGCTACAACAAGGTGATCGACACCTGGACCCACGCGAACAACGATGTCGCGGACGCCATGGTGCGGCGCCTCGAGCGCTCGAAGGGCGGGTTCAACCCCGTCTACATGATGATGACCTCGGGCGCCCGGGGGAACCGGGACCAGATGCGCCAGCTCGCGGGCATGCGCGGCCTCATGGCCAAGCCGCAGAAGAAGCTCACGGGAGGCATCGGCGAGATCATCGAGAGCCCGATCAAGTCGAACTTCCGCGAGGGCCTGACGGTGGTCGAGTACTTCATCTCGACCCACGGCGCGCGGAAGGGTCTGGCCGATACGGCGCTCAAGACCGCCGACGCGGGCTACCTCACGCGTCGGCTGGTGGACGTGGCTCAAGACGTGACCGTGGCCGAGGAGGACTGCGGCACCGTGATGGGCCTCGAGATGACCGCGCTCAAGGAGGGCGAGGACATCATCGAGCCGCTCAAGGACCGCATCGTGGGCAACGTGGCGCTCGAGGACGTCGTCGATCCGATCGACGGCGAGAAGCTGGTGCGGGCCAACGAGCTCATCACCGAGGATCAGGCCGACGCGATCGAGGATGCGGGCATCCAGTCGGTGCGCATCCGCTCGGTGCTCACGTGCGAGACGAAGCGTGGCGTGTGCCGGATGTGCTACGGACGCAACCTGGCCACCATGGACATGGTGGACATCGGCGAGGCCGTGGGGATCCTTGCGGCCCAGTCCATCGGCGAGCCGGGCACCCAGCTCACGCTGCGCACGTTCCACATCGGTGGTACGGCGGCCCGCATCGCGGCGCAGACGCAGCGTAAGTCCAAGATGGCCGGCACGATCGCGCTCGAGCGCGTGACGACCGTCGAGACGCCGAGCGAGGAGCACGTCGTCACCTCCCGCGAAGGTGAGATCCTGCTCAAGACCGACGAGGGCCAGATCCGCAGCCGGCTCGCGGTGCCCTACGGGGCCACGCTCGCCGTCGAAGAGGGTCAGGCCATCGAGCCGGGCGACCTGCTGTTCAGCTGGGACCCCTACTCGGAGCCGATCGTCGCGGACGCGGCCGGCGTGGTGCGCTTCGTCGACATCGTCGAGGACCAGACGATGCGCGAGGAGCTCGACGAGTCCACGGGTCGTCGCCAGATGACGATCATCGAGGACCGCGAGAAGAAGCTCCACCCGACGATCCAGATCCGGAAGAACACCAAGAAGGCCGAGAAGCTTCGGGAGTTCATCGTGCCGGTCGGGGCTCAGCTCCTGGTGCAGGACGGTCAGGAGGTGGTGCCCGGCGACACGCTGGCCAAGATCAGCCGCGAGGTCTACAAGACCCGCGACATCACGGGTGGCCTGCCGCGGGTGGCCGAGCTCTTCGAGGCGAGGCGGCCGAAGGATCCGGCCGTCATCACCGAGGTCGACGGCGAGGTCCGCTTCGGCGACATCAAGCGTGGTAAGCGCGAGGTGATCGTCACGCCCGACTCGGGCGAGGAGCGGGTCTACCTGGTGCCGGTCGGCAAGCACATGCGTGTGCACGAGGGCGACCGGGTGCGCGCCGGAGACCGCCTCTCCGAGGGGCCGATCAACCCGCACGACATCCTGCGCATCAAGGGACCGCGCGCGGTTCAGGAGTACCTGCTCAACGAGATTCAGGAGGTCTACCGACTGCAGGGCGTGAAGATCAACGACAAGCACATCGCCGTGATCGTGCGCCAGATGCTGCAGAAGGTCCGGGTGACCGACGCCGGAGAGACCGACCTGCTCGAGGGCGAGAACGCCGACCGCGTGGAGTTCCGCGAGGTCAACGAGCGCGCGGTGGCCGAGGGGCGCAAGCCCGCGCGGGCCGAGCCGCTGCTGCTCGGCATCACGAAGGCGAGCCTTACGACCGAGAGCTTCATCTCGGCGGCCTCGTTCCAGGAGACCACCCGCGTGCTCACCGACGCCGCCGTGCGCGGCGCGCGCGACGAGCTCAAGGGCCTCAAGGAGAACATCATCATCGGCCACCTCATCCCCGCGGGCACCGGCATCCACCGGTACCAGGAGATCGAGTTCATGGTCGAGCAGCGGTTCTACGACGAGGAGATCCTGCCGCTGGCCGAGCCGGACGAGTTGCTCGGTCTGGTGGGCGAGGCCGAGGCCTCGGCCGACTGACCACGGAGGTGCGCCGGGGCCCTGCGGGCCC